>CAMWLB010000001.1 GCA_947174985.1 uncultured Lachnospiraceae bacterium
ATGGAGGAGAATACCACGACGGAGAATACCGAAGAGGAAAACATTAAAGAGCGCATTACGGTGGAGGAGCTGCTGGCAGAGCTTTCGCCTCTGGGGGAAATCGCAGAGCTGCCTGATTATTCGGCGGCAGAGCCGTGGGATTCGGATTTGTATGTGGAGCCTGTGACGGGCATTGATAATGACTTTATCAGGGGAGTGGATATTTCCTCATATCTATCAATCAAGGAAAGCGGCGCAGTATTTCGGGATTTTGAGGGAAATGAAGTGGATGACGCCGGATTTTTTGCCATATTGCGGGAGGCAGGCGTCAACTGGGTGCGCATTCGTGTATGGAACGATCCCTATGATTCGAAGGGCAACAGCTATGGCGGCGGACACAACGATTTGCAGACTGCCATTATGCTGGGCAGGCTTGCCACGGAAGCGGGCATGAAGGTAATGATAGATTTCCATTACTCGGATTTCTGGGCTGACCCGAACAAGCAGGCAGCGCCGAAGGCGTGGGCACACATGACCTATGACGATAAGAAGGCGGCAATGGGAGTGTTTACGGAAGAAAGCATGCAGGCGCTTTTGGATGCAGGGGTCAATGTGGCGATGGTGCAGGTAGGAAATGAAACCGTGTCAGGACTTGCCGGAGAAACCGACTGGGAGCGAATCTGCGAGCTGATGAACATAGGAAGCGCGGCAATCAGGCGTGTGGCGGCGGACAATGACAAGGAAATTTTAATTGCCATGCATTTTACCAATCCGGATACCAAGAATTTCTTAAGCTATGCGCAGTATCTGGAAGACTATGGCGTAGATTATGATGTGTTTGGCACGTCTTATTATACATTCTGGCATGGGACGCTGGAAAAACTGACCAGTCAGCTTCAGATAATAACGGAAACCTATGGCAAGCCGGTGGTTGTTCTGGAGACCTCTTACGCTTACACCAATGATGATGGTGACGGTTCGGGGAATTCCATCAGTCTGGAGACCGAGAATATTGCCCTGAATTATGAAATAAGCGAGCAGGGACAGGTAAATGCATTCCGTGATGTCTGTCAGGCAGTCAGCGACGTGGGAGAAGCGGGCATGGGCGTATTTTACTGGGAGCCTGCATGGATACCGGTACAGGTATATGATGCTTCCGCTTCGAATGCAGATGCGGTGCTGCGCTCCAATCAGGAGACGTGGGAAAAGTTTGGTTCAGGCTGGGCTTCTAGCTTTGCCAAGACCTATGACCCCAAGGATGCCGGCGTCTATTACGGCGGTTCTTCGTGGGACAATCAGGCAATGTTTGATTTTACAGGCAATCCGCTGGAGTCGGTCAATGTATTTAAGTATATTTTTGCCGGCACAACGGCGCCCCTTACCGTGCAGGGAGTGGAAAACGTTTCTGTGGAAATCGGCATTGGTGAAGACGTGATTCTGCCCGAGACGGTTCCTGCCGTATTGATAAGCGGACAGAGAAGGGAAGTATCTGTCACGTGGGATGAGAGCCAGATTGCACAGGCACAGGAAGCAGGAGCAGGTGTTTATGAAATATCCGGTACTGCGGATGTAGACGGTGAGGAATATGCGGTCGTCTGCTCGGTGGACATCAAGAAGGTAAATTATGTAAAGAACCCGGGCTTTGAAGAGAGCGATATGTCCATGTGGGAGATAACGGGAACCGGTGTTGACAGGGAAGATGACAACAATAAGCACACCGGCACTTACAGTCTGAAATTCTGGGCGGCAGAAAGCTACAGCTACCGTGCGGAACAGGAAATTACAGGGCTTGCCGCAGGAACCTATGAGCTGGGCGCGTTCCTGCAGGGCGGCGATGCCGGCAGCAGTGCGGTGTTTAAGCTCTATATTACCGTCGATGGAGAAACCTATACGGCGGACAGTGGGGTAAATGGCTGGTTGAAATGGGATGAGCCCCATATTACGGATATTGTAATAGGCGAGGGCGCTTCTGTTGTTGTCGGCGTGGAGGTAGAATGCGGCGCAGGCGGCTGGGGCGCATGGGACGATTTCTATCTCTATAAAATGGATTGAAAGTGAAAAATATCGCAAAACCCTTGCAAATAGGGGGATTGTGTGGTATCATAATTTACCGTGATATAAATTCCTTGCTCCTGTTAAGGCAGGGGCCAGAGACCATAAGGAGGTAAAAGCATGAACAAATATGAAATGACAGTTGTTGTGAGTGCGAAGATCGAGGACGATGAAAGAGCAGCCGTAATTGACAAGTGCAAGGCGCTTGTGGAGAGATTCGGCGGAACCATTACCAACATTGATGAATGGGGTAAGAAGAGATTGGCTTACGAAATTCAGAAGATGAAGGAAGCGTTCTACTATTTCATCCAGTTCGATGCAGACAGCACAGCGCCCGCTGAAATTGAGAGCCGTATGCGCATCATGGACAATGTTATCCGATATTTAATTGTGAAAAACGAAGCATAACAGGTATGCCGGATACAAAAGATATGGATGGATTTATGGTATTCGGAGTATTTCCGGTATACCGGAAAGAGAGATTGAGATGAATAAAGTAATTCTTATGGGACGATTAACCAGAGATCCTGAAGTGAGATATTCTCAGGGAAGCAGCCAGACGGCAGTTGCGAGATTTTCCGTTGCAGTGGACAGAAGGTTCAAGAGGGACGGAGAGCCGGATGCAGATTTCTTTAACTGCACCGCGTTTGGCAAACAGGCAGAGTTTATAGAGAGATACCTGCACAAGGGCACCAAGATAGTCCTCAGTGGGCGTATCCAGAACGATAACTACACCAACAGGGACGGACAGCAGGTTTACAGCGTCCGCGTCATGGTAGATGAGGTTGAGTTTGCTGAGAGCAAGAACGCTTCCGGAGATAACAGCGGTTACATGGGAGGTAATAATAACAGACCCGAGCCTTCAGGCGCAGGGGACGGTTTTATGAACATCCCGGACGGCATCGACGAAGAGCTGCCGTTTAACTAATTTTTTGAAAGAATGGAGGCACTGACATATGGCATTCAATAAAGCAGACAAAGCTGATGCACCTATGAGAAAAAAGGGCGGCATCCGCAGAAGAAAAAAAGTTTGTGTATTTTGTGGCAAGGACAACGTAATTGATTATAAAGACGTAAACAAGTTAAAGAGATACGTATCCGAGAGAGGTAAGATTCTTCCCAGAAGAATCACCGGCAACTGTGCAAAGCATCAGAGAGCGCTCACCGCTGCGATTAAGCGTGCGCGTCACGTAGCACTGATGCCTTACGTTCAGGATTAAGTTTCCGACACAAATGAAGCAGCGAGAGGCCAGCGGACAATCAGGTTCGCTGGCCTTTTTTAAGGAGTGACAGTACAAATGAGAGAAAATACAAAGAAATATAATAGAATATTGCGGAGGGCGGTTCTCTTTTTGTGCTGTTTACTTGCAGGAAACTTGAGCGGCTGTGGGGAGCAGGATAGCGGTATTCTGACAGAAAAGTATGCGGCAGAAGGTTTTTCGTTGGGGGAACTGTCGTGGGAGCAGGGCTTTGGGTGGATTTACTGTTCCTACGCGGAAAAAGCGGCAAAAGAGCCGGAAAAAATCATGCAGGCATGTAGCGATGGCGGAACAGAGTGGAAGGCGGAGGGCTGTTTCGCTGCAGAATGGCGTATGCAGACACAGGCTCAGGTAGAGATTATGCGTTCTTCTATGTCGCAGGAGGCGCTGCTTACCCATATCAATACACTGTCGGAGAAGTTGTTTTTATGTAATACGAGTGTGAACTGTGTGATTGTAGGGGACGCCGCTATCACACAGCTTATCAGGGTTGATGCGGGAGAGGAGCACTGGCTGTATTTGCAGCAGGGAGAGGCGGTCTATGCGCTTTACGGTTTTATGGCTGAGGAGAGTTGGCAGGCGTTTTTGGAGGATTGGCTGCTGGCGGCAGAGTTGAAATGGGACGGAGAGACTGTGTGCGGAAACCGCAGCGAACTGCCCGCAGGCGGAGGCGGCAAGGAAGAACCGGAACTCTGCAAGTACTTTTTGTATGATGAGTTCAGAATTTATCTTGCGGACAGCAGAGTGCTGTCCTGTCAGCATGATGAAGAGGGATTTTCCCTGAAATTGGAGAGAGACAAGGAAGAAGAGGGAGACGAAAAGGGGACGGAAGTCTGTGAATTTTGGCTGCACACGGGGGTAAGTTTACCGGACTGCGGGACGGAAGCGGATTACCTGTCCTATTTTGAGGAGAACTATCCGACGATGTCTTATTATTGTGTGGATTTGAAGAGTTGGGAGCCCGGGGAGGAAGCGGATTATGATGATGTCTGGCGTCAGATAGAGGATAGTGAGGGAAAATATGCCTTTTTCTATCGTGACGGCGTTCCCTGTACCGCCGGTATTTTGGGAGAGGACTTTATCGGCGCTGTGGGTAAACTGAAACGGCAGAGTGATTATGACATGGATTACGGATACTGGCAGAGGGAGGAAAACGGGGATATCTATTGTAAGGACGCGCTGGGGGGATTTCTGGAATATATAGAGCAGGAAGTGAATGGAGAGCGGCTGATAATCACGATTCAGGATATCGACGACAGAGAGGACAGGCAGGATGAAGAAATTTTTGACAGGATGGAGGTTTCTATTCGGAAAGAGGGCGAGGAGGAGCCCCTTCAGGTATTTTATATTTGGAAAAGCGCCAGCCGCTATGCACTGCCGAGCTATTTTGAGGACATCAACGCGGACGGCTATCAGGATATTATCGTTGTGAATACATTTGGGGCGGCAAACCTAAATGCCACAACCTTTCTGTGGCTCCCTTCTGAGGGGCGCTTTTCAGAGGATACGGGAGTACTGGACTTTTACAGCGGCTACTATGTGGATGCGGTAAACAGGCGGATTCATGTGCACATCCACGGTTCTGCTTTAACCGGAAGCTGGGCCACCTATCAGTGGACGGGGGAGAGCGGTTTAGAATGGATAAAGGTTTTTTTGTATATTGGGGGTTTTAGTGATACGATAGAAGTGCAAGTGAGTCGGTATGAAAACGGCAGGGAAGAAGTATGGATGGATTGTGCTTATGATATGGAGGAGTTCGACGAATTATATGAGGACATTTACAACAGCTATGAATGGGACTGCGTGTGGGAGCAGGAGGTAACAAACGAGGAGACGGGAAAGAAGTTTACGCTCCGCTATCTGGAGATTCGATCTTGGGACGATGCATACGGGGGTTGCTATTATGAGGGCGGACTTTTTGTTTATGACGAGGATACCCGCCTGATTTATGTGGGTTATTCAGATTTTATCTCAAGTTTATCCGGTATTACCATGGGAAATCTGAAGGACAGCTTCCCCACTATGGATTATGATGAGGAAGGACTGATTTTGCATTATGAAGACGGCGGTGAGTGGGGAATTCCCTGGGAGGGGCTGATAAATGAGTGATTATGCCTATGGTAAAGAGAGAATTCATCGAAGAGAACCCCTTTTTTCCATAGGGAAACGTTTTAAAAAGATAAAAACTCCTGCCATTCGACAAATTATCTTGTGGAAAGATATAAGAAAAAATGTTATACTATAGCAGGATAGGTTTAAAGCGGACATATCGCGGGGCCTTGCGATATGCAGGAGAGTATACATGAAGAAAAGAATCAGACTTAAAGGAAGAATTAAAACATATTTGCAGTTTTGCATATATCTGGGCGTGCTTCTGTTGATTGTGAATGGCGGCATGCTTGTCATTGATTACCGCGCGGGGCTGCTGTTGGGGGCTTTTACCATATTCTATTTTGCAGTTACCCTGACCTTGTATTTTTACAATAAGCCGCTGATAATCAATGAGCTCGTCAGTTTTGCGACGCAGTACGGACAGATTCAGAAAAGGCTTTTACGCGAATTGGAGCTGCCGTATGCATTGCTGGATGATACGGGACGGGTGATTTGGACAAACCAGGCATTTGAAAACGTTGTGAAGCAGCCGAAGGGCTTCAATAAGTCCATTATGGCGCTGTTTCCCTCCATTACAAGGGAGAAACTTCCGAACAATGAGGAGATAGAGGAAGCGCAGTATGACATTGCCTATGAAGGTAAGGAATACATAGCTAAGTTTAAGCTGATTTCCTTAAAGGAGATGGCGGAAAACAGCGACATGATTGAAGCGGAAGGGTATAGCGGATATCTGATAGCGGTCTATCTGTTTGATGAGACGGCGCTTCATATTGCCTTGCAGGAGGTTGACGATCAGAGCCTTGCAGTCGGTCTGCTGTATCTGGACAATTATGAAGAAGCGCTGGAAAGCGTGGAGGAGGTAAGACGTTCCCTTCTGATAGCCTTGATTGACAGGAAAATCAATAAATACATTTCTGCGCTTGACGGTATTGTGAAAAAAATGGAGAAGGACAAGTATCTGATTGTCATGCGAAAAAAGTCCATTGCACAGCTTCAGGAGTCCCGTTTTGATTTGCTGGAGGATGTCAAGACGGTGAACATTGGCAACGAAATGGCGGTGACCATCAGCATCGGCGTTGGACTGGACGGGCTTACCTATGCACAGAATTATGAGTTTGCCCGCAATGCCATCGATTTGGCGTTGGGGCGCGGCGGCGACCAGGCAGTGATTAAGACGCCGGAGAGCATTACCTACTACGGCGGCAAGAGCCAGCAAGTAGAAAAGAATACCCGTGTCAAGGCGCGTGTCAAGGCACATGCCCTGAAGGAAATTATTGCGGGCAAGGACAGAGTGATTATTATGGGCCACAGGCTCCCCGATGTGGACAGCTTCGGCGCAGCGGTGGGCATTTACCGGATAGCGCAGGCGCTGGACAGGAAGGCGCATATTGTATTAAATGATGTATCCAACTCCCTGCAGCCCTTGGTGGACTTGTTTAAAAACAATCCTGAGTATGAGTCGGATATGATAGTGGGCAGCAGTCAGGCAATCGAGATGGCGGGAAGTAATACCGTGCTGGTGGTGGTGGATGTCAACAGACCGACCATCACGGAATGTCCTGATTTACTGCGGGCGTGCAAATCCATCGTGGTACTGGACCATCACAGGCAAGGTGCGGAAACCATTGAAAATGCCACGTTATCCTACGTGGAGCCGTATGCTTCCTCTGCATGTGAAATGGTATCAGAGATATTGCAGTACACAACCGACAACATTAAAATCCGCACGGAAGAAGCGGACTGCATGTATGCCGGTATCGTAATTGATACAAACAACTTTATGAGTAAGACGGGTGTGAGAACTTTTGAAGCTGCTGCTTTCCTGCGCAGGAACGGCGCGGATGTCACCCGTGTCAGAAAGATGTTCCGCGAGGACGCCATTGAGTATAAAGCAAGGGCGGACGCGGTCAGTCAGGCTGAAATCTACCGGCAGACCTTTGCCATTTCTATCTGTACGAGCGAGGATTTGCAGAGTCCGACCGTGGTGGGTGCGCAGGCTGCAAACGAGCTTTTGAATATCAAGGGAATCAAAGCAAGTTTTGTGCTGACGGAATATCAGGGCAAGATTTATGTCTCGGCACGTTCCATCGACGAAGTCAATGTACAGATTATCATGGAAAGGCTGGGCGGCGGCGGTCATATGAGCATTGCCGGCTGCCAGATGGAAGGCGTAAGCATGGCGGAGGCAATCGGCAACCTGAAGGCTACTATAGATATTATGATTGAGGAAGGCGACATATAGAATACAGCAGGAGGTACAATTATGAAAATTATATTATTACAGGACGATAAAAATCTGGGAAAGAAAGGTGACATCATCGAAGCCAGCGATGGCTATGCAAGAAACTACATCCTTCCCAAGAAAATCGGAATCGAAGCCAATGCAAAAAACATGAATGATTTGAAATTACAGAAGGCGAAGGAAGCTAAGATAGCGGCGGAGCAGCTGCAGACGGCGAAGGATTTGGCAGCAGTTTTGGAGACCAAGACCGTAGAGGTGAAAATTAAGGCGGGAGAAGGCGGCAGGGTATTCGGCTCTGTTTCTTCCAAAGAAATTGTGGCTGCATGCAAGGAACAGCATGGAATCGAGCTGGACAAGAAGAAAGTAGTGCTGCCGGAGGCATTGAAGAGTTTTGGCGCATATGAGGTAAATATCAAACTGCATCCGCAGGTGACTGCAAAACTGAAGGTGCATATATCGGAGAGCTAGGCGGGAAAGGAAATTGTTATGCCCACAATGGAAGAAACCGTTTTAAAGAGAATATTGCCTCATAGCATGGAAGCGGAGCAGTCTGTCATCGGTTCCATGATTATGGACAGGGAAGCCATTGTTGTGGCATCGGAGCTTGTGACCGGAGAGGATTTTTACAGCAGGCAGTATGGTATTCTTTTTGAAACCATGGTAGAACTGCATAATGAAGGGAAGCCGGTGGATTTGGTCACGCTGCAGGACAGGCTCAAGGAAAAGGATGTGCCTCCTGAGGTCAGCAGCCTTGAATTTGTCAGGGATTTAATCACCGCAGTTCCCACCTCGGCAAACATCAAGTATTATGCCGGAATCGTAGCAGAGAAAGCAACCTTAAGGAAGCTTATCCGCTTAAATGAAGAGATTGCGAATACCTGTTATGCAGGCAAGGAAAGCCTTGAAGTCATTTTGGAGGATACCGAAAAGAAGATTTTTGAGGTGGTGCAGAAGCGCAATACCGGGGAGTTTGTGCCAATCAGGCAGGTCGTGATGAATGCCATGGACAGAATTGAACGCGCTTCCAAAAATAAGGGCGCGGTGACGGGAATTGCGACAGGCTTTGCAGACTTGGACTACAGGACAGCGGGCATGCAGCCGGCGGACCTGGTTCTGATTGCAGCCCGTCCCTCCATGGGAAAGACGGCGTTCGTGCTCAATATAGCGGAGCACGTAGCGTTTAAGCTCAATAAGACGATAGCCATTTTCAGTCTGGAAATGTCCAAGGAGCAGTTGGTAAACCGATTGTTTTCTCTGGAATCCAAGGTGGATTCGCAGCATATCAGGACGGGACAGCTTTCCGATCAGGAATGGGAGAAGCTGATTGAGAGCGCAGGTGTGATTGGCAAATCCAATCTGATTATTGATGATACCCCGGGTATCAGCATTGCGGAGCTTCGCAGCAAGTGCAGAAAGTACAAGCTGGAGCATGATTTGTCCATGATTATCATCGACTATCTGCAGTTGATGTCGGGAAGCGGGCGCACGGACTCCAGACAACAGGAAATATCCGATATTTCCCGCTCCTTAAAAGCAATTGCGAGAGAGCTTTCCGTGCCGGTGCTGGCATTATCGCAGTTGTCCCGTGCGGTGGAGCAGAGACCTGACCACAGACCGATGCTCTCAGACTTGCGTGAATCGGGAGCCATTGAGCAGGACGCCGACGTGGTTATGTTTATCTATCGTGATGAGTATTACAATCATGATACAGAACGGCCGGGCATTGCCGAGATTATCATTGCCAAGCAGAGAAACGGACCTATCGGCACCGTAGAGCTGGCATGGCTGCCCAACTACACCAAATTTGCCAATTTGGAGCGGTAGGACAGGCTTTACAATTACATATCAGAATACAAAAGAGAACAGATAAGGAACCGGAGCGCTCCGTTATGTTGTTCTCTTTTCTTTTTTTGGAAACTTAAGTTGAGAAACAGAAAGGCAGGATGTAGGATGAGTAGTGCATTGTTGATTTCAGACGCAGCAAAAAGAGTAAAGGTGGAGGCGCATGTGCTTCGCTATTGGGAAGAGGAACTGGGGCTGCCCATCAAGCGAAACGAATTGGGACACCGGTATTATACGGAAGAGGATGTGAAAAGATTTCAGGAAATAAAGGATTTGAAGGAAAGGGGACTGCAGTTGAAAGCTATCAGAATGGTACTGAAAAACGGAAAGCTGGACATGATTACACCCGCAGCCGCACCGGAGGCGGAAGAAGAAAAACTTCGGAAATCTGCAGAAACAATCAAGGAGTTTCCTTCTATGAAGCAGACGGAGCTTCTCAAGGAAATAAAAAAGACAGAGGGTGGACAAGGCATAAAAAAAGCAGAGATAAACGAAGGACAGCAGGAGAGAGGAAAGATACAGGTGGTAAAAGGAGGGCGCACGGAGCAGGAAGATGCGGCAAAAGCACCGGAGATTAAGCGCGTGACAGGTGAGGCCGAGGTGGTGAAGGATAATATTCCCTCTGTAGAAAAAAAGCAGGACAAGCCATTGCCGGCAGAGCAGAAGAAGTCCTTGCAGAGAGAATCAAACGAAGAAAAATTCAAGCGATTGCAATGGCTGTTGAAACAGCTATTTAAAGAAACCCTGCAGGAAAACAATGAATATCTTTGCCGGGAAATGAAAGAAAGCGTGCTGAAGGAAATGGATTATCAGTTCCGGATGCAGGAAGAGCGCGAGGAAGAACGCAATACAGAGAAGGTAAAGCGGGAGGAGGAGCACTATAAGAAGATAGATGATTTGTTGCGGAAGAAGAGGAGGCTGTTGAAAAAATAAGTAGGCAGAAATGATATAAGAGCGGTAAAATGAAAAAGGCGGCTTAGGAGAAATATCCTAAGCCGCCTTATCATTTCTTATAGAAATGACTTATTGTGTTGCATTATTCCTCAGAAATAGCGCCTACAGGACATACGCCTGCGCAGGAACCGCAGTTAATGCAGGTGTTAGGGTCGATTTCCATTTTGCCATCGCCCATGCTGATTGCACCTACGGGACACTGAGATTCACAAGCACCACAAGAAACACATGTATCGCTGATAACAAATGCCATAATATTATCCTCCTTTAATTGCGTATTTAATCTTAATATAAATGCCTCATCGTTTATATTCTAATATAAAATACGGACAAATACAAGCCCTTTTATGCGTTTTGCATTTCTGCGCGGCGTTTTTTGATGCCCGCCAATATAACGGCTTTCTTTTCCACCACTTTATCTTTGTCCATGGCGGGAACGCCGTGGAGCTTGTAGGGAAGCCCGAGGGATTCGTATTTTTTTTCACCCATCGTGTGATAGGGAAGGACATCCAATGCCTTCAGGTTGTGGAATTGTCCGATAAAATAGCCAAGCTGCTCCAAATATATGTCATCGTCCGTGATGCCTGGTACAACTACATGGCGAATCCACATATCAATCTTTTTCTCGTCAAGATACCTGCAGAAGTCTAAAATATTGGTGTTAGGCTGACTTGTCAGTTCTAAATGCTTTTGTGGGTCGATGTGTTTGATATCCAGCATAACCAAATCGGTCAGTTCTGCCAATTTGTCCATTTTTTTCATGAACTCTGTGTTGCTGCGGTTAAATGCGATGCCGGAGCTGTCTATACAGGTATGAATATTGTTCTTTCTTGCAAGGGTGAACAAGTCAATCAAAAAATCAATCTGCATCAAAGGTTCACCGCCGGTTACCGTGATGCCGCCGTCCTTGTAAAAGCCCCTGTTGCGTTCAAACTGTTCAATGATTTCTGCCGGCTCCATCATGGTGCCGCCTGCCATCTCCCATGTGTCGGGGTTGTGACAGTAAGCGCAGCGCATGGGGCAGCCCTGTACAAAAACAACGAAGCGGACACCGGGGCCGTCCACGGTGCCAAAACTTTCCAGAGAATGTATTCTGCCTTTCATAGAGAACCTCTTTTTATTAAAAGTGTCAAAGCTGTCGTGTCAAAAAGGGCTGTCACCGTGTGCCGGCTGAAGACAACCGGCACAAAAACAGTACACAGCCCTTTGAATCAGTGATAAAACGGATTCGGATTAAACAGCTTCATGGAATGTACGGGAGATAACGTCTGCCTGCTGTTCCGGTGTTAATTTAATGAAATTAACAGCGTATCCGGATACACGGATAGTAAGCTGAGGATAGTTCTCAGGATGCTTCTGTGCGTCCAACAGGGTATCTCTGTTGAGTACATTTACATTCAGGTGATGACCGCCCTTTGTTGCATAGCCATCAAGTAAAGCTACTAAATTGTCAACCTGTGCATTTGCTGCCATAATTTTATTCCTCCTAATTTAATTTTTGTCGCTGTCTTTGCGACCGCTGTAATCATCAAGTCCCTGATGAAGAGTGGGAACACTGCATGCTAAAGGTGTTCTGGAGCAATCCGTACACCCCATTGTCTGAACGTTTTTGGAATTATCGCTGTTTTCATCAAAGTCCACATTGACGTGGCCGACACCGTTTGCCATGCCGGAATCCAGCATTTTTACCAAATCATCAATCATAGATTTTTCGTCCATGGTGTTCCTCCTCAATTAGTTATTTGTTTAAATCTAACTCCAGATCGCCGGAGAATACCTGAGCTTCCTTGCCGAGTGCGCCGGGGATGATGGTGAAGGTATTGGAGATACCGTCCTGTGCATCCTCGAAAGGCAGTTTTGCTACAGAAGAAAGGGAAGCAACAGCGCCGTGGGTATCACGTCCATGCATCGGGTTAGCACCAGGTGCAAAAGGCTGGCCTTTCTTACGTCCGTCAGGGGTGTTACCGGTTGCCTTGCCGTAGGTTACGTTGGAAGTAATGGTAAGAACGGACATGGTAGGAACACCGTTTCTGTATACGTGGTTTCTTCTGATTGCGGTCATGAATCTGGATACGATGTCATGTGCAATGGTATCTACACGGTCGTCGTCGTTGCCGTATTTCGGGAAATCGCCGGTGGTCTTGAAGTCAACAATGATGCCGTCTTCGTCACGAACCACTTCAACCTTAGCGTACTTGATTGCGGAGAGGGAGTCTGCAACGATGGACAGACCAGCCAGACCGGTTGCAAAGTAACGCTTTACGTCTCTGTCATGAAGAGCCATCTGTGCTCTCTCATAGCAGTACTTGTCATGCATATAGTGGATAACATTCAGGGTGTTTACATAAACATCTGCCTGCCATTCCATCATATCGATGAATTTATCCATTACATCATCATAATCCAGAACGTCGCCGGTAACAGGACGGTACTTAGGTCCAACCTGTTTCTTGGTTACTTCGTCAATACCGCCGTTCAAAGCGTACAGAAGACATTTAGCCAGGTTAGCACGAGCACCGAAGAACTGCATTTCCTTACCGATAACCATGGAAGATACGCAGCATGCGATGCCGTAGTCGTCACCGTGGGTTACTCTCATCAAATCGTCATTCTCATACTGGATGGAAGAAGTCTGGATGGACATCTTTGCACAGTATCTCTTCCAGCTCTCAGGAAGTCTTGTGGACCAGAGAACTGTCAGGTTGGGCTCGGGAGAAGGTCCCAAGTTGGTCAGGGTGTGCAGATAACGGAAGCTCATCTTGGTTACCATATGACGTCCGTCAACACCAACACCGCCCAGAGATTCGGTTACCCAAACCGGGTCGCCTGCGAAAATCTGATTGTACTCAGGAGTACGTGCAAACTTGATGCAGCGCAGCTTCATAATGAAGTGGTCAACAAATTCCTGAATCTGCTCCTCGGTAAATACGCCTGCCTTTAAGTCTCTCTGCGCATAGCAGTCAAGGAAGGTGGAAGTACGTCCAAGGGACATAGCAGCACCGTTCTGCTCCTTTACAGCGCAGAGGTAACCGAAGTAAGTAGCCTGAATTGCTTCTTTTACGTTAGTAGCAGGCTTGGAAATATCACAGCCATAGGAAGCAGCCATTTCCTTCATCAATTTCAGAGCAACCATCTGCTCGGAAATCTCTTCACGAAGACGGATAACGTCGTCTGTCATAACACGTCCGGTAGAATCCTTCTGTGCCTGTTTGTCTTCAATCAGTCTGTCGATACCGTACAGAGCAACACGTCTATAGTCGCCGATGATACGTCCGCGGCCGTAAGCATCCGGAAGACCTGTGATGATATGAGAAGAACGGCAGGCTCTCATTTCCTGATTGTATGCATCGAAGCAGCCTGCGTTGTGTGTCTTTCTGTGGGTGGAGAAGAACTCGCTCACTTCAGGGTCAACCTCGTAGCCATTGTCAGAACATGCCTTCTCTGCCATTCTGATACCGCCGTAAGGCTGCAGGGAGCGCTTAAACGGCTTGTCTGTCTGGAAGCCTACGATGGTCTCCTTATCTTTGTCAAGATATCCGGGTCCGTGGGAAGTGATGGTGGAGATAACCTTGGTGTCCATATCAAGAACGCCGCCTGCTTCTCTTTCCTTCTTCTGTAACTCCAATACCTGTGCCCATAAATCCTTTGTGTTCTGTGTAGCTTCGGCTAAGAAGGATTCGTCCCCGTCATAGGGCTCGTAATTCCTCTGGATGAAATCGCGAACATTGATTTCATTTTCCCATTTGCCGCCTACAAAATCATTCCATTCTGGTCTCATTTTGAAATGCCTCCTATAAAATTTGATTAGTTGAATCAGTGGTTCGGTTGCTAATCTTATGAAAATATTATATGAAAAACGTGTATACACGTCAAGCGCGCAAATGTACTTTTTTCTATACAAATACTTATTTTAACTAATGTTTTACAAAAAATACAAGAAAAATTCATTTTTGGGAATGACTTGCCAAAAGACAGGGAAAGTATTATACTAAACAGGTACAAAAGGAGGTGGAACTATGCAGAATATTACAAAGGACATGACAATCGGCGAAATTTTAAGACAGGCGCCTGAAGTGGCTCCCATTCTGATGGAGGCGGGTATGCATTGTCTTGGCTGTCCTTCCGCACAGGGAGAATCTCTGGAAGAGGCGGCGATGGTGCATGGCATGGATGTGGATGCTCTGATGGAGAAGATTGCGGCTTTATAAATCCGGAAAGAATTTCGTATTAAGCGGGTGCGTCTTGCACTCCGGTTTCATAACAAAAAAAGAGGCTGTCTGACAGCCTCTTTTTGTAGTTTGCGATTAGATTCCTGCAAGCGACTGGAGGGCATTCTGTGCGATAATCGCGGAATAGTGCTCTTCCAGATAGGAACGGCTTGCGGGAAGACTCTTGCGGGCGCTTCCGTATTCTGACAAAATATTGCAGACACGGTTGAACTCCTTGGGGGTATGCCCGCTTTTCTGCACTACAAGCAGATATAAGCCTTCGGATTCGTCCTTGTACAGAGAGTTTTCACCTTGGTAATTTCCGGCAAGCATGCCTGCGAGCCGTGTCAGATTGTATAGGGAATCAAATACAAAAATCCGTGTCAAATCAGCGCTTTCGGAATCGCCTTCATTTTTATTGCTGCGTTCAGGCTTTGTCTGTGTGCTCTGCGTTTCGCCTGCTGCCGCCTTACGGCTTTCATGCAGCCGCTTAAATAAATCGAGCACTTCATCGGCACCGTCAGTCATATCTTCGATGGAATCGTCCATATCGTCGTCCTCGTCATGGACAGAGGGGGCAAACTTGGAAAAACGTGTATCCAGCTCTTCCGGATCCTCCACCTTTGTTATAATCAGTACAATGCACTCTGAATTGAGAGGGATTGCTTCTATCATCAAGGGAATATCTTCCGCTTCGAAACCACATTCAAAGGAAGCCTGCTGCATCATGTCACGGAAAAGATTTTTTGCCTTCTCTGTACCGTATGCAAGTTCGCTAATCTTTAACTCGCGGTCCGCCAAATCCTCACGGGTCAGCGTACAGCGAATTTGGTTTTCATTCACTTTTTCAATTTTCATGCTATCACATCCTTACTGTTAAGATACTGCATTTTTGTTGGTTGGTGACTGAAACTCCCGTAAAATCTGACTAAAAGTATCTTATACTTTTCGAACCTCTAAGTCAAGAGTGCCAGCGCAGTTTAACGATTTTTTATAAAATTTTATGAATTTTAAAATTTTACTTGCAAAATATACCAGTGTTGATTATAATAAAACCCTAAGATGCCTCCGGCAATCTGTACGGAGAGGAGGCAGTGCGGTACATTTTATTTTTCTTTCTAAGGTTCAGGATTATCAGTTTAAGTCTATTTTATCTATGCTTTCGTAATTCAAAGCGATTTCCGGTTTTAGAAAGTATTTTAGCATTTATTTTGTGAAATTTTTAGTATCTTGTCCGCAGAAAAAATGTTACTTCTATAGTATGCGGATGTCTTGCAGGCTTATGTGTCTGTATCTAATTTAATTATTTCCAAATTTTTTGCTCGTTTTAATTCAATTTTTCAGGTAGTTTTAGTATTTTTTGTACAGTCGGGGCATCTTAGTATATGCAGAAATTTACAAAAGAAGGCAGTATTTCGGAAAATTTATATCACGACTCTTTATGGTTATACCGAATATGCCGACGGCAAAGGAGGAAATTTTGTGTATGAAAAAGAAGGGCAGCGCCTGAAGGAAAAGCTGGAGAGTGTCAGAAAGTCCGGCGTCAGCCTTTTTCTGGAAGGAAAGCCGGCATCGCCGAGGGCGATAGCAGACAAATGCGTCCGCGAGGATGCCATCTATATGGCGGATTATGTGCTCGATGAGGACGGCAGATTAAAAGAGCTGCGATATGACAGGATAACGGACTGGAAGTAATTGTCAGTGCCTCCATGGTTCGTCTGTTCTGTGTAGGACGGAAGCCGGAGAGCGGATGTTTTTGCGGGAATGCCTCTCTGCCGTCAGCTTTTCCGGCTTCCGAACCTGAAAAAGGTCTTTGTAGGAGCATGGGGCGGAGTGCAGGATATTCATGAAATATTAAGGGATTTTGTCAAAATTGGTAATGACGAAGTGGGGATAGTTTGTTATAATAAGGAATAAAATTGTATTTTATGTAAAGTACATTGCATGGAAAGGGAGCTGTTAAACCATGAAAAAAGCCATACCGGTGTTGATTGCCATTATACTGATTATTATTATAGGAGCCGCCGCTTTTGGGGCAAAGATTATTGAAAAATATTCCTATTCCCGTGAGAGGGCGGACTTATACGAATATTTTCACATTACAAAAGAAGATGAAGTGTCGATTGTCCTGCAGGATGAAATGGTGGAAGAGAAGGCGTTCATGAAGGATGGCGTATGCTATTTTGACCTTGCAACGGTACACCGTTATTTTAACGACAGATTCTATGTGGATTCGGTGGAGCAGCTTCTTCTCTATACGACACCCACTGATATTATACGGACGCCAATCGGCACCAATGCATTCCAGATAAACGGCGCGCCTCAGGACGCCGGATATATGCTAAGTTTTTCCCGTACCAGCGGCGATGTTACCACTTATTATGTAGCGGCCGATTTTGTAAAACAGTACACCAATTTCTCCTATCAGGTGTTTGAGAACCCGCTGCGTATGCAGGTCTATACAGAGTGGGAGCAGAGGCAGGTAGCCGATATTTCCGCTGCCACGGCAGTCAGGGTGTTAGGCGGAGTAAAAAGCCCTATCTTAAGGGATTTGTCTGCTTCGGAAACCGTGATAATCCTTGACAAAATGGAGACATGGTGCAAGATTAAGACGGAAGATGGGATGATAGGCTATGTGGAAAACAAATTTTTGGAAAATGAGCGGGAGGAAACGCCGGAACCGGTGACGGATGTAGTACCTCCGGTATATACCTCTCTTACGCGAGATAAGAAAATCTGTATCGGCTGGCATGCTGTTGCATCCTCCAGCGGCAATGATACGCTGAATAAGGTGACTGCCGATGCGAGCTCGCTGACAGTGATTGCGCCTACTTGGTTCAGCCTAAAGGATAATGAAGGAAACATCCAGAGTTTTGCCTCGTCCTCTTATGTGGAAAAGGCGCATAACAAGGGGCTGGAAGTGTGGGGTGTTGTAGATGATTTCAATTACCGTGCCAATACAGGCGAGGAGGTGGACGTATATACGATACTGTCCGCAACCACGACGAGAACTTATCTGATAGACAGGATTATGGAGGCGGCGGCAGCCTGCGGCATGGACGGTATTAACATAGACTTTGAAAATATCACTGCTGAGTCAGGGGAACATTTTATCCAGTTTTTGCGGGAGTTGTCCATAAGATGTCGTGAGGCGGGGCTGGTGCTTTCGGTGGACAATTATGTTCCGTATAATTTCAATTCTTTCTACGATTTTGAAGAACAGGGAGTGGTTGCCGACTATGTGATTGTCATGGGATATGACGAGCACTGGGCGGGCAGTCAGGAAGCGGGTTCGGTTGCATCCATTGATTATGTAAGGGGCGGCATCGAGAGAACCGTTGCAAATGTGCCTGCCAACAAGGTGATTAATGCGCTGCCTTTTTATACCAGATTATGGAAGGTAGAGGGGACGACGGTTACGAGCGAAGCATATCCGATGGCGAATGTGGATTCCGTTCTGAACACGTATGGCATGGAAGCAGAATGGGACGAGACGACGGGACAAAATTATGCAGAAGTCACCAAAGATGGGACAAGTTATCAGATATGGATTGAGGATTTGCAGTCCATCAGCGTAAAACTGAACGTGATGCAGAGCTATAATCTGGGAGGCGTCGCCGCATGGCGTCTGGGCTACGAGCCTGCGGCTGTGTGGGAGGTTATAGCTTCCTATCTGGAGCAGTAAACAAAAGATGTGCATACAGGCTGCATATGCCGACGATTTGTGCATGGCATAAGAGCCGTTTCCGACTCATATATTTTGGTAAATATGGAGTCGGGACGGATCATCATGGAGCGAAAAAAATACATTGCGGCGTATATTACAGCGGCAATCATTCTGGCAGTAGCAGTGCCGGCAGCAATCAAAAAAACAGCAAAGGAAACCGCCGCCACAGAGGGCGCGAAAGCGGATGACAGACCCTGCGTCGTTCTGGACGCGGGGCATGGCGGCGGTAAGTAGCGGAAGAGTTCTCGTTTTCTATTTTAAATTCTATTTTTTGTAAATTCACTAAGTTGTAGCATGCTGATGAATTGCTTGATAATCATCCAATTATAATTATAATTCACAGGAGAGATAATAGTGTCAAATGTTATATCGTTCAATGGTAAGGTTACACCTGATGACGATTCCCTCGTAATGTCAAACGGTGGCACAGATATGTTTATCAATATTCTTGCTTTGAGTGGAGCCGTAATTGCGCAAACTGAAAGTGAAAAGCAGATAATGGTTTATTTGTCTGAAAAAGACCAAATCGTCGGCAGAGGCTGTGTTGGGTTTGCGATTGTTGAAATGCCGTGGGATAAAGAAACATTTGAAGCAGATAAGAGTTTTGTGATTAAGGTAATAAACGGGGCAAGAAACAAAATCGGTTGGGAGAAACTTGACTACAGTCCAAACGAGGAATTTGTTTCGCATTATTTAGATACCTTTGAAAATTTGATAAACAGAATGACAATTGATGATATCAGAGAGGAGTCATTGGAGAATTGGCTGGCGGCGGCAGAGGCAGGTGACCCTATCTATTGTAATTTCCCGCGATGTAAGAAACATAATACTTTTTTGACCTGTTTTGGGTGTCAGATATGTAATCATTAAACTTGAATATGCAAAAATACGCAGAAAAACCGAGACATACCGTACAAGCTCTAATCCATATACTTGTGTGAAAGGTGTTTCGGAGATACGGCGTATTGGAGAAGGAAGGAAAGGAAAATATATCCTACAGTATTGAGAGGGAGTTTTTGGAAAAAGTTGATGTTTCTGAGCTGATAAGCCGTATTATTCGGGCACATGTAAAGCCAGAGGTGAAAACGTCGTGAAGACTTTTTTTAATGCTGCGGCATATATTAGGTTGTCCAGAGAAGACGGCGACAAAGCGGAAAGTGACAGCATAAGCAATCAGAGAAGACTCATTGCTGATTATGTAAAAGAAAAAGAAGATTTGGCGATATATGATACCTATGTTGACGACGGTTTCACGGGGATCGATTTTAACCGTCCGTCGTTTCGGCGGATGATTGACGACATTGAAGCCGGAAAAGTAAATTGTGTGATTGTTAAGGATTTATCTCGTTTCGGGCGCGATTATATCGATACAGGCAGGTATCTGGAACGGTATTTTCCCGAGAGGGACGTGCGTTTTATTTCTGTCACGGACAGTATTGACAGCGCAAAGCAGGCATATGACATGCTTCTGCCAATTAAGAATATTTTTAATGAACAGTACGCAAGGGATATTTCCCAAAAAATTCATGCCGCTGTCAGAACCAAACAAAAGGCAGGGGAATTTATCGGAGCATTTGCTTCTTATGGTTACCGGAAAGCGTCGTCGGACAAGAACAGGCTGGTCGTGGATGCATATGCGGCGGAGATTGTAAGAAGAATTTTTGAGTTGTATATCAGAGGCTGCGGAAAACTCCGCATTGCTGCCATATTAAATGAGGAGGGCATTGTCTGCCCGTCTGAGTATAAGAAAATCAATGGCGAGAATTACAGAAATGCCCGCCGTCTGAACAGCACCTCTTATTGGACATATTCTACCATAAACCGTATTTTACAGAATGAAATGTATATTGGTAATATGGTGCAGGGCAGAAAGCGCCAGCAGATGAGAAGTAGGGCAAGGGCGGCGGAACGCAGTGAATGGATTGTGGTGGAGGGAACCCACGAAGCAATCATTGACAAGGATACATGGGAAAAAACACAGGAGCTGTTAAAACGCAGGACGAGAAATATGGATTTGCACAGGAACACGGCAGTTTTTGCCGGTTTTCTGAAATGCGGCGACTGTGGGAGGGCATTGGTAAAAAAGGCATATGCGCCGGAGCATAACGGCAAAAAAAGCGAGTCCGGCGTCAACTATTATTGCGGGACATATGTGCGCTCCGGCAGGCAGTATTGTACGCCACACAAGATTGGATACGATGTGTTGGAAAATATTATACTGGGCGATTTGAAGGTTATGCTTCAAAGCACGGACAATTTGAAAGAGCTTGCAGCCGGAGGGATGGCGGGCAGCATGGCTGTGCCGGACAGTAGGGAAGCCGCAAAGATAACAACACAGGCAGAGCTTGAAAAAATCCGAAAGCTGAAAAAGGCGGTCTATGAAGATTATCGGGAAGAACTGATTTCGAAAGAGGAGTTTGTCAGTTACAGGCAGGACTATGCCCAAAAAGAAGAATTACTGGTCAAACAACTGTCATGTGTGGAAAAAAAGACTGGCAGTGCGGAGGAAAATGTCTTCGATACAGCGTGGTTTCAACGTCTGTTGGAATATCGGGAGGTGGAAAAACTGGACAGGGCGGTGGTGGTTGAAATGCTCCATGAAATCAAGGTGTACGAAAACCATAGAGTTAAAATTACCTATAATTTTTCCGGCGAATTGTCTCCGCTTTTTGCGGATAATGCATACGGCTGACATTAGCAGACTGAAAGGGATAAAATTAATTTGAAGATACAAATTGTGGAAAGCATGTCCGGACATAAGGTGGTAGTTCTGCCGGAAATTATTTTTAAAAACAGACAAAATATTGACTGGAACGCAGTTGAAAAATATTTGCAGAGGTATGTTGGAGAGATTGTTAGGATTGCAGAGACAGAAGATATTGTCTATATTGGCATAGATTTTCCGAACGAATATAAAGGCTCTAAATATACCAAACGTTTGAAGGGGGCTAATGCGAAAGCAAAAGCAAATGCGGCGCAGGGGATTCTGGAAATGTTGGAAATTGCTACAGAAAGGCATTTTAGTGAAAATCGAAAGAATAAACACTCCACTAGCGCAGGAAATGGTTGGTATTATTATACAACATATTTTGCGCTGCCTATATATGAAGATAATGTAAAAACAAATAATTACCATATTTATTCTGCTTGTCTACTTATCAATCGGACAAAGTTCGGAAAGATGTATTTGTATGATTTGGTAGATATAAAAAGAGAAGCAAGTACCCCACTCAAGACTATCAACTAGACAAGTGGTACAAAACTGCTTCTCTTTGAATAAACAATAGTATTTTTATTTAATATTGTCAAGTGCTTTTCGACAAATTTTGAAAAGCGAGGAGTGTTACACAATCGGGAAATCAAAATAGCAGTCGGGATAGGGTTCATCTTTCAGCAGATAATGCCACCACTCGTTTTCATAGGCTTCGAAACCGCTGTATTCCATGATGGAGCGTAACAGTCTGCGGTGTTTTGCTTCGGCGGCTGTAACATCTGTTGAGGCATGGTGCGAGCGTTCGTCCATGAAATCAAAATCGCTTCCCATAGCAACCATATCGCCTGTGTCCAACTGATAAATGGTAAGGTCAACGGCGCTTCCCCGACTGTGGCTTGACTGTGAGGCGACGTACCCCAGGGATATCATTTCTTCCCGCGCAATATTGGGGTAATGCTTTTCCTTTGTGCGGCCGTCTTCCGGCTGCTCGGACCAGCGGAGAAAGCAGTCTACTGCGCGCTGGGGGCGATAGGCGTCCCAGAGAAGCAGGCCATATCCAAGGGCGGCGGCCTGTTCCCGGGCTTTTTGCAATGCCTCTGCCAGTTCAAAGGTTCCGACGATTCGATTGGCTTCGTATCCGTTTACCGGCCTTCCGGTGAAGTTATCCCATGTGGCATATTTGGCGTCCCAACGGATTCCATGCACTGCTTCATCTAAAAAGACAAATCCTTTTTCCATATGTATCACCCCCTTTTTGCCAGCGAAATAAGACGGTCGATTATCTCTGAAACAGTGATTCCGGCAGATTTCATCATGCGTGGATAGCGGCTGTAGGAGGTAAAACCGGGCAGGGTATTGACTTCATTGAGTACAATGCGTCCATCCTCCTGCAGGAACATGTCAACGCGGGCGAGTCCTCTGCAGCCGAGGGCCCGATAAATTGTCTTGGCAGTCTCTTTTAATTCTGTCTGTTTTTGGGGAGGCAGATTTGCCGGAACGGTAAAGGCTGCATTTTCAGAGCCGTTTTCGGGGTCGGATTCTTGATGTATGCGGAAGAAACCGTGAGACAGGGTAATGGAATCTATTTCGCCGGTAATTAAAAAGTTGCTATTTCCAAGCACGGCGCAGCCGGTTTCCACACCGGAAACGGCCTGTTCAATCAGGACCTTGTTGTCATATTGCAGTGCCATTTTGATAGCGGCATCCAGTTCGCTTTCCTGATACACCTTGCTCACGCCAAAAGAGGAACCTGAGCGGGCGGGCTTTACAAAGACCGGATAGGCTGGGATATCAATCTCCGGCATGTCATCAGGATGTAAAATCTGAAATGCAGGAACGGCGATGCCGGCATTTGCCGCCATTATGTAGGCAAGAGATTTGTCCATGCAGATTGCCGAGGCTGCAATGTCGCAGCCAACGTAAGGGATACCGGATAACTCCAGCAAGCCCTGTATGGAGCCGTCCTCGCCAAACCTGCCATGCAGAACAGGGAAAACTACGTCGATATAGATGGTCCGGCATTTGTCGTCTGGAAGGGTTATAAGTCCATGCACCGTCCTGTCCGGAGAGATGGCCGCTGGGCAGCACTTTCCGTTTTCCCAATCGGGACAGGGCTTTTCACACATCAGCCAGCTGCCGGAGCGTGTAATGCCGACATAGGTTATATCGTACTTTTCCGTGTCAATATAGTTTGCGATTTCCTGTGCCGATTTGACAGAGACATCGTGCTCTTCCGAGCATCCTCCGAACAAAACGGCAATCTTTAGTTTATTCATTCTTTTGTTTCCTTTCGTATGTTAGGCAATTTAACAGTGTTTTTTCAACCGTGTCATATAGAACATGGCGTGTGTAATATGCCGTATGCGGCGTGACAATGACATTCTGTATTTTTTGAAGTCTTGGCAGGAAGGGATGGGAAAGTGGTTTCTGTGAATAGTCAGAATAGAAAATTTCTTCTTCTCCTTCCAGTACGTCAAGGGCGGCTCCGCCCAGCCGATGGTTTTCCAGTGCATGGATGAATGCTTCCGTATCGATAAGAGCGCCGCGTGCGGTGTTGACCAAAATAGCGTCCTGCTTCATCATTTTGAATTGTTCTTTGCCGATGAGGTGGTGCGTATCGGCGTTAAGCGGTACATGGAGCGTGACAACGTCGCTTTTTTCAAGCAGTTCATGCAGTGGTACGCTGCCCGCACTGTTATTTATGTCGCAAACCAGTACATGACAGCCAAAGGCGTGGAGTCTCTTAATTACGGCGCGTCCGATATGTCCTGCGCCTACAACACCGACCGTCATGCCGCTCAGTTCCTTTCCGCGGACGGGCGGCAGGCGGAAGTCATTGTGCGCCACCTGCTTCAGTGTGGATTTTGCGGTGCGCAGTGCCATCAGTATCAGCATCAGTGTATAGTCGGCGACTCCGTCCGGCGGATATGCCACATTTTCAACAGTGATTCCAAGTTTTTGGGCGGCTTTGGAATCGATATGGTCATACCCGATGCTGCGGGTGCAGATGTATGTGACACCGGCTTTTTGCAGTGCTGATAAATCAGATTCGGCTATACGAGATTTGTGCCCCACACTGATACAGCGGCTGCAGGGGCAGGGGATGCTGTCGTGTCTTGCCGGTTCTGACAAAATGACAGGCACAATGCCGAAACGCGGTGAAAGTTCACGGAACGCCTCTGCTTCATCTTTTTCACAGTTGAATATGGTAATTTCCAGCGGTTTCATCTTTCATTTCCGGTTATCCTTTCCTTGGATTTGGCAATGGCTTTATTTTTCGATGGTGTATCCGACGCCCCACACCGTTTTGATGAACTTTGGGTTTCTGGCAGGCTCGCTCATTTTTTCTCTCAGCCTGCCGATATGGGCCATAACCGTGTTGTTATCAATCAGGGCTCTTTCCCCCCATACCGCTTCAAACAGCTCTTCCGAAGAAATGACAATTCCCCGATGCTCGCAGAGATACCAGAGAATGGAAAATTCTATGGGCGTCAGGTGCAATTCCCTGCCATACAGAGTGCATTTATGACTGTCTCTGTTGATGACAAGCTCACTGATGGCATATTCATGTGCGGTTTCGGCCTGTTTGGGGGCGGGTTGGTTATACTGCATATACCGCCGCAGTTGTGTTTTTGCTCTTGCAGCCACTTCAAGTGGGGTGATAGGGTTTGTGATATAGTCGTCAGCGCCGATTGTCAGTCCCATAATCGTGGCACTGTCGTCAGATTTTGTGGAGAGCATGATAATGGGGTAATAAGATTTCGCCCTGATTCTTTTGCAGATTTGGAAACCGTCCACATCGGGAAGCTGCGCGTCCAGTATTGCCAGGTCCAAAGCTGTATTCTCGATACAGGAAAGCGCCTCGAGACCTGTGTAAAATTTGTGGACAGTGTATCCGTCATTTGTAAGGTAGACAGCTATGACATCTGCCAGTTCTTTTTCATTAACCGCTACCAGAATATGTATGCTCATTTTGTACCCGTGTCTTCCTTTGTGATATTTTTACTTTAATTTCGCAATTATTATATCAATGAATAAGGATGGGGTTCTTTTGTTTTATCTGCGAATTTTCCTAAGATTTTCTTAAAAAGAAAAACTGCCGCAAGTAACCGCCGCCACATGGCGGCGACGACCCGGGAAAGGTCGGGATTAACGGGGCACTGGAAAAGGATTTGAACTTGGAGATTGCATTGCTTGTAAAAAAGTATCTGGAGATGGATGACGTCAGGGTGGTAATGACGAGAGAAGGTGAAGACGGTCTTTACGACGCAGGCGCTTCCAATAAAAAAGTACAGGACATGAAGAGGCGGATAGCAATTATTGAAGAGACAGAGCCGGTTATAACGGTTAGCATCCATCAGAATAGTTATCCGGAGGAATATGTCCATGGCGCGCAGGTCTTTTTCTATTCGGGAAGTGCGGAGGGACAAAAACTGGCAGAAAAAATACAGAACAGGCTGATTGTCGGATTGGACCCGGATAACCATCGCGGCGTCAAACCAAATGACAGTTACTATCTTTTGAAAAAAACGCCGACGACGATTGTAATTGTCGAATGTGGATTTCTGTCTAACACCGAGGAAGCGGAAAAGCTTTGTTCGGAAGAATACCAGGAAAAGCTGGCATGGGAAATCCATTTGGGCATTATGCAGTACTTAAATGAGTTGAAATAGGTAAAAAACTACCCCCTTTCGGGGGCAGTCCTTATGCATGCAGAAGCTCCTGCAAATATTCAATTAAAACCTTTGCCGCTCTTATATGTGAGGCAAAGCCCGGGTGCATGTGTGAGCCGACGGTCTCCTCGGTGGTATTGGGGAGATGTAAAAAGAAGGTCTTGATATCGCCGGTTTCGTTGCGGAAGGTGTTGATGGCATCCGTGATTGCAAGGGAAAGATTATAGCCCAGCATACCGTATGTCCATACAATATAGGAGGAAGGGTTGCAGCGTCTGAGCACATGCAGGAAATCGACAACAGCCTGCTCGAAACGTGCGAGGTCATCGGCACGGAAGGAACCGTCTTCATTCAGATGCTGCTTAAAGGTTTCTCCTGTTTCGGGGTCGGACCATTCTGGCTGGCTGAAGGCGCTGCAGTCATTGGTTCCCAGATTTACGATGATGGCGTCGGGCTGCCATTCAGCAAAAGGATTGTCTTTCTGCGCGCCAAGCGCTTCGTTGACAGAGCCGCCTGCCAATCCGCAAATTTTTGTGTAATAAGTGGGGAGATTGTGGTGGGGATTGTTGTCCCAGCCGCAGAGCGCGCCCCAGCCGCCCTGTGAAATCAATCGGGCTTCTGCATTCAGCGCCTGTGCGGTGAGAGCAGCATAATTCCTGCTTACACCCATGTACATGGGAATCCAGTCCACATCTTCTTTGGCACCATAAGTGCCTTCGCCGGAAGTAATACTGTCGCCGATAAACTCCAGTTTAAATTTTCTGTCAGGGATTGGTGAAAAATGACCGTCGGTCTGGAAGCCCCGAATCAGTATGTGACAGGCATCGTCCTCCGACATGGCCTGCAGTTCCCTGACAAACTGCACGTTTTTTACAGCCTCCGGACTCATGCCGCGGAACAGGCACAGGGAATAGCTGCCGGGCAGCAGCATCTGTCTGCTCATCACGGCGCCGTTGATTGCACAGCAGATCCACGGCTCATGGCAGTCAAAATCCACATCGATATCAATCCAAAGCTCCGAACCGGTCACATTCACCTCTATGGCGCTTCCGTTCCAGAACAAAGGCAGAGGATACTGGCTGGAATCCGTTCTGCCGTGTACCTTGTAGTGGGGTACTTCTTGTAATGTATAAGTCTTCAGGTTCTCGTTTTTTGTCATTATGTTTTCTCCGTTTCTGCAGCTTATCATAAAACTGCCTGTGTTGAGTATATTGTATTTCTAATGGGACGTAATTGCAAGCTCATTTAGCAGATCGGCAAATAATGTACTGGTCCATTTCTTCATTGATTCTTGAAACCAGGCTTCTGTCCAATATCGGTCATGCTGTGAGGCGATGAAAGCCAGAATACTGAATATGCCAAAGGCGTTCATGTGCTGCCGTTTGATTTCAACGCCGCTTGCCTTTTCATAACTGGTTCTGACAATTTCTCTTTCTTCCTCACTGTCATAACTAAATGCGAGCATACCGCACTCCTGTGCCCGATATCCAAAGCCGGAGAGGGAAAAGTCGATGGGCGCAAGACCCGCAGATGTTTTTATGATATTAGCAGGGCTTAAATCGGCATGAATCAAGCATTTGGAATTCGGCTGTTTGTCAAGCTCTGCCATAATATGCTCGATTGCAGTGAGTACGGCGCAGCATACAGATGACTCTTCTTGTGTAATGTGGGATTTTTCCTGTGCAACTGCAAATTCGGATTTCATCCTCTGCACAAGACCATAAGAATAGGAAATCCTCTCGCCCGTAAAGCCTTGTGTTGCAGAATTAATCTGTGCCGCAAGTGTGCCCAGTTCTTTGGCATATTGTGAGATATCCTTGTCGGGCAGTGTCTCTCCGTCAACCCATTGCAGCAGCTCCGCAGGCACACCGCATGAGAGCACGGATATATATTCCCCGAATTTGTTTTGCACAGGCTTTTGCACCGGAAACGGCGCTGCCTTGGAAAGGTGTAGCAAAAGCGCAATTTCGCTGCGTATCAGGGACTCCGCCGGTCCTTGCTCAAACAGTTTCAGTGAGAACCCATCCATGGGGGAATGAATACGCAGAACATAGTCGTTTCCGTCCGCAGTCACCTTGCAGGTAATATTTTCATTATGTCGGATAAATGAAAATTCTGTTTTTTCAAAATGGTAGAATTGCAGCGCTTCCTGAATCATTTGCGTTTCTTTTGCAGTCATTTTACCTCCTTTTCGGTGGATGCGACATTCTTTTCTGTTATTGTATCACAGACGTTGGTACCGTTCCAGAAAATTGTCGGATATTCCTCTTTACAAAGTAAGAAAATCACAAGAAGGATAGCTTTCAAAGACATATTGTGGTATACTGTAATAGAGTATGACTTGAATTGTGGTATGCAGGAGGTATAAAAATGGAACTGGAGCAGTTAAGGGCAGATATGGTTGCTGCGATGAAGGCAAGAGATAAAGAGAGGAAGGATGCGATTTCTGCGCTGGTATCAGCGGTGAAAAAAGCGGGTATTGACGCGGGCTGCAGGGAAGACATTCCTGCGGAGCTGGTGGACAAGGTTATTTTAAAGGAATTGAAGTCCGCCAAGGAGCAGCTTGACAGCTGCCCTGTGGAAAGAGCGGAATTGCGGGCAGAGTATCAGACGCGTCACGACATTATCGCGGAATATGCGCCCAGCATGATGTCCGCGGAGGAAGTAGAGAAGTACCTGAAGGAGAATTTTGCCGAAGCGCTGGCGACAAAGAACAAGGGACAGGTCATGAAGGCTGTGATGGGCTCGTTAAAGGGCAAGGCTGATGGCAAGGTTATCAATGAAGTCGTGGCAAAGCTGTGTGAGTAGTCGGGGGAGCTGCGGGTGAATACGAAAGTCATAACATGTATGGAGGACGACGATAAGGGCTGTCTGGCAGAGGCCGGAAGCATTATCCGGGAGGGAGGGCTGGTAGCGTTTCCGACGGAAACAGTTTACGGGCTGGGCGGCGATGCCCTCAACCCTCTTTCTTCCAAAAAGATATACGAGGCGAAGGGAAGGCCTTCCGACAATCCTCTGATTGTGCATATCTGCTGCTTTGCAGATATTTACCGGATTGTGTCGGACGCTCCCGAACACCGGCAGATGTTAGAGGCTGCGGGGAGGCTTGCGGATGCTTTCTGGCCGGGACCACTCACCATGATTCTGCCAAAAGCGGATGCGGTTCCTTTTGAAACCACAGGAGGACTTTCCACGGTGGCAGTCCGGTTTCCGTCGCACAGGACGGCGCAGGCACTGATTGCCGCAGCGGGCGGTTTTGTGGCGGCGCCGAGCGCCAATACTTCCGGCAGACCCAGCCCCACGCTTGCAAAATACGTCCTGGAGGATATGAACGGGCGTATCGATATGGTAATAGACGGCGGGGAGGTTGGCATTGGTCTGGAGTCAACCATTGTGGATTTGACAGTGGAGCCGGCAGAGATTCTGCGTCCCGGTTATGTGTCCCGCGACATGCTGCAGGAGGTTTTAGGCAGAGTGGAGACCGACAAGGCATGCAGCGGTGAGAGTGAGCAGGCACCGAGAGCACCCGGTATGAAATACCGTCATTATGCGCCAAATGGTGATATGACGATTGTGTCAGGAAAAAAGGAAAATGTTGCAGAATACATTAACAGGCAGACAGAACTGGCGAAAAGCGAAGGAAAAAGGAGCGGCGTGATTGCCACGGACGAGACTGCGGCAGGATATCGGGCTGATATTGTAAAATCTGTCGGCAGCAGGACGGACGAGCTGTCCGCGGCCAGGCATTTATATGCTGTCCTGCGTGAATTTGATGAAGAAGGAGCAGAGGCTATTTACTCGGAGGCGTTTGAGGGGGATGGCATCGGGGAGGCCGTGATGAACCGGCTGTTAAAGGCCGCGGGCTATCACATGATACAGGTGTGAGCGGCTGCAGGCTGTCACATGATACAGATGTGAGCGGCGAGAATAATAAGGAGGATTCGATGATTGCGATTGGAAGCGACCACGGCGGTTATGATTTAAAACAGGTTATTATAGAATATTTGAAGGAAAAAGGAATTGCCTATAAGGACTTTGGCTGTTATGATAAAAATTCCTGTGATTATCCGGTGTTTGGACGTGCGGCGGCGGAGGCTGTGGCTTCGGGCGAATGTGAAAAGGGCATTGTGGTCTGCACGACGGGCATTGGCATTTCCATGGTGGCAAACAAGGTGAAAGGCGTTCGCTGTGCGCTCTGCCATGACAGTCTTTCGGCAAAGATGACGAGGCTGCATAACGATGCCAACATGCTGGCTTTGGGAGGCGGAATGACGGGTTCCAATCTTGCGCTGGATATCGTGGAGGTGTTCCTGAATACGCCGTTTTCAGAGGAAGAAAAGCATAAGCGCAGAGTCGCTATGTTTTAAGGAAACTATTCACAATACAAAAGGAAAGGATAAGAGGTAAGGGTATGGCAAAGGTTATCGTAATGGAGCATCCATTAATTCAGCACAAAATAGGATATATCCGCAGGAAGGAGACCGGCACAAAGGATTTCAGACAGACCATCAGCGAAATTGCAATGCTGATTTGCTATGAGGCGACCAGAGATTTGAAGCTTTCCGATGTGGAGATTGAAACGCCTATCTGCAAGACGGTTGCGAAGGAATTGAAGGGGAAAAAGATGGCGATAGTTCCCATTCTGCGCGCCGGACTGGGTATGGTTGACGGTGTGCTGCAGCTTATTCCGGCGGCCAAGGTGGGACACATCGGATTGTACAGGGATCCGGAGACCTTAAATCCGGTAGAATACTACTGCAAGCTTCCGGCAGACTGCGCGGAGCGTGAAGTGTTTGTGGTTGACCCTATGCTGGCAACGGGAGGCTCTTCCGTGGCGGCGATTCAGATGCTGAAGGAAAAGGGCTGCAAAAATATACACTTTATGTGTATCATTGCCGCGCCGGAGGGTGTGGAAAAGATGAAGGAAGCACATCCTGACGTGGATATGTATATCGGTGCGATGGATGAGAAACTGAACGACCATGGCTATATCGTTCCCGGGCTGGGAGATGCGGGTGACAGGATTTTTGGTACGAAGTAAAGCCGGAAGGCATGTTGCTGCAGAGCGGCATTATGGAGGATAGTATGAAAAAGGCAGTCTTACGCAAGGGGAAGCTGGCACTGGCTGTGGCGATTGTGCTGCTCGTCTGTGAGATTCCCGTTGAATTGTATGCAACTACCACACAGGAGCAGCTCGATCAGGAGATACATAACAAGGACGAGCTGCAGGGAGAAATCGATGCGAACAATCAGGAAGTGAACGACCTGAAGAACAAGGAAGCTGCTTTGAGGGGAGATTTGAATAACTTAAAGGAGCAGCTTACGGAAGTGAGCGAAAAGTTGGAGGAGCTGGAGGAAAAAATCGCCCTGAAGGAAGAGGAAATTGACAGGACCATGGCGGAGCTGGAGGACGCGAAGGCAACGGAGCAGTGGCAGTACCAGTGCATGGTGGAGCGAATACAGTATGTGTATGAGCAGGGCGAAATGGACTATCTGGAGCTTCTGTTCTCCATTGGCAGTTTCAGCGATTTCTTAAACTATAGTGAGTATATGTCCGCCATTGCCGAGTATGACAGGAACATGCTTGAAGAGTACGAGGCGACAAGGATTCTGATTGAAGAGAAGGAAGAACAGCTTCTGGCAGAAAGAGCGGAACTGGATGAATATGTAGTTGCGGCAGAAGCAGAAAAGAGTAAGATTGCAGGGCTTATCAGCCAGACTGCCAGCCGTGTTTCTGAAAATAGTGAGTTTCTTGCGCGGGCGGAAGCAGAGGCGGAAGCGCTGGAAGCAGAGATGAAAAAGACAGAAGCGAATATCGAAGCGCTGAAAAGGCAGATTGAAGAGGAGAAGAGACTTTCAGAGGCGGCGGCGAACGCGGCGTGGAGGGATATCTCAGAAGTGACTTTTGCGGATGGAGATTTGGCGCTTCTGGCTGCCATTATTTATTGTGAAGCAGGAGGAGAGCCTTATGCGGGTAAGCTTGCAGTCGGCGCGGTAGTCATTAACCGTCTGCTCAGTTCAAAATATCCGGATACTGTTTTGGGGGTTATTACGCAGAAAAAGCAGTTTTCACCTGTGGCCAGCGGGCGGTTTGAGGTGGTGCTTACCGCAGGCAGGGCAAATGAAGACTGCTACAAGGCGGCAAGGGAAGCGATGTCCGGCGTCACCAATGTGGGAAACTGCCTGTATTTCAGGACGCCGATAGAAGGGCTGACCGGAATCAGCATCGGCGGACATATCTTTTATTAGAAAAAACAGGATTACAGACCAAGGCTGTCCAGTTCATTCTGCAGGCAGCCGAAATGATTGCTGTATATGAGTGACAGCAGGTGGTTAAGCTGCCGGAGCGCCGCCTTTAACATATCGGCGGAGAGCAGTTCCTGTTCGAAGGCATCCGCAAGCTCGTCCAAATCAACCACTTTTACCGTGCCGTCCGGCATAATGACGACGTCGGCGAGCAAATCCGTAGTTACCAGGCGGTTGGAGGAAGCGTCGTAATCATACTGTACAATGTCGCAGTACCAGCAGTACAGGCTTTTGTCGGTACGGTAAAACTTGCTGACCTTGAAGCCTTCCTTCAGAAAATAGCAGGAAGCGCCATACTGGAATTTGGTTTTGGGATTGAGCGTGTCCCATGTAGTGATGATGACTTCATCAGTTTGTTTGACAACTTTGTCGTCTTTTAACAGGAGACATTCGTCGGGGATGAGACGTCTGCGGTAAAGAGTTAATGTATTCATTGGTGACCTCGGCATTTGGAAGGATATAGGAAACTTATCTAACATATAGTGATTAAAATACTACACCTCTATATACGGGAAGTCAAATAGAAATCGCATCAAAATTGTCTAAAAGTAGCGAAAACAACTAGACAATATGTGGAAAAGTGGTATAATTTATGGTGTATTTTATCTCAAAATAGTCGGGCCATGTTGGAGGACGGAATTGTGGCAAGACGCAGAAAATATGATAAAAATGTATATCAATCACTGGCGTTGATTACACAATTTGGAATCAATATGCTGGTTCCTGTTTTTTTATGTTCATTTGTGGGAATCTGGCTGGACGAAAAATGCGGCACTTCATTTTGGATGATACTGCTCTTTTTCGTGGGAGCGTTGGCTGGTTTTCGAAATATCTATATTATGGCAAAGCGGGTTTATGACAGCAAAGACAAGGATGCGCATGACAGATAAATTAAAAAAGGCTGACAGGGCGCTGCTTGAATTATTGAGCGGCATAGTGGTGTTTGGTGTGTTTTGCCAGCTGGCAGGACTGTTTTTTCCGATTAGTTCTCTAAAATATGCTGTGGGTCTGTGGGGAGGCATTATTTGGGCGTTTCTTGCCGCCGTGCATATTTGGCGCTCCCTGAACAAAGCGTTTTCCTGTGATGAAAAATCTGCGGCACGGCTGATTGCCGGCGGATATATTATACGATATCTGGCGGCGGCGGCGTTTCTACTGCTTTTACATTATAGTAATGCGGGCTATGTGCTCGCAGGTTTTCTGGGAGTTATGGGTCTGAAAACAGGTGCTTACCTGCAGCCCGTGACACATAAATTTTATAATAAGATGTTTCACGAAACGGACCCTGTTCCACAGCCTCTCGAGGAGGAAGGAGAAACCGCTTCGGAAAGTATAGAGGAGAAGGAGGTGAAATCATGAGGCTTGGAATATTGATGTCGGGCAATGAAGTGGATTTTATGATACATGGTCTTTTCAAGTATTCCTTTTTCGGACACGAGGTCTGGATAACCACTTCCCATGTGTGTATCCTGATAGTCATGCTTGTGATTATCGGATTTGCGATTGCTGCCAATGTGAAGATGAAACATGCCGAAGAGGTTCCGACAGGATTTCAGAATGTGGTCGAGCTTATTGTGGAGAAGCTGGACGCTATGACTGACGGGACAATGGGAAAGAGTGGAGTAAAGTTCCGCAATTACATCGGCACGATTTTTATTTTCATTTTGCTGAGCAATCTTTCGGGACTTTTGGGACTTAGGCCGCCGACTGCCGATTACGGGGTGACGCTGCCGATGGGAATTATGACTTTTGTGCTGATTCATTTCAACACCTTCAAACACAACAAACTGAAGGATGTTTGGATAGATAAGTGTTCGCCGCTTCCGCCGTGGCTGCCAATCTGGCTGCCAATCAACCTGGTAGGCGACATTGCAGTACCTATTTCTTTGTCCCTGCGTTTGTTTGCAAACGTATTGTCCGGCGTGGTTATGATGGCGCTGGTATATGGGCTGATTGGAAAGCTTGCGCTTATTTGGCCGGCATTTCTGCATATTTATCTCGATATTTTTTCGGGAGCGATACAGACATACGTATTCTGTATGCTGACCATGACCTATATAGCGAATGGAATCGGCGATTCGGAAGCTTAACAGACGCCGGCGAAAAGTTGTTTTCAGTTGTTATTTTTTAAAATTTATTTATAAAACATATTTTAGGAGGAAATCATCATGGAATTTAACGAGAATTTTATCAGAGGATGTTCCGCAATCGGCGCAGGACTTGCGCTTATCGCAGGTATCGGACCTGGTGTAGGACAGGGTATTGCAGCAGGTCATGCGGCAGCAGCAGTAGGACGTAATCCGGGCGCTAAATCCGATATCACGTCTACCATGCTTTTGGGTCAGGCAGTTGCAGAGACAACAGGTTTGTACGGTCTGGTTACCGCACTGATTCTGATGTTCGTAAAACCTTTATTACCGTAAGGCGTTTCTTTTACAGGTACGGTTGCATGATGGGGCTTTTGTCCTGACATGCATATGAAAAAGAGAGAAAGGAGACCTGAGGGGTGAAGATATTATTGACATCCGGAGAAACCATGACAAGGCTGTTCAATTTGGACTGGCAGCTGCTTGCGGATTCCGTCTTGTCCATGATAGCAATACTGTTCCTGTTTTTTGCATTATCCTATTTTCTGTTCAACCCCGCCAGAAAGATGCTGCGCGGACGCACGGAAAAGATAAAGGGCGAGCTTTCACAGGCGGCGCAGGATATGGAAGAAGCAAAAGCCATGAAGGAAGAGTATGAGAGCAAACTCCGCGACATTCAAAAGGAAGCGGACGAAATCATGGCAGAAGCCCGCAAAAAAGCAATTATAAGTGAAAACCGGATTATCGGCGACGCTAAGGAAGAGGCGGCACGTATTATGGAAAGGGCACGTATGGAAGCCGAGCTTGAGAAGAAGAAAGCGGCTGACGACGTGAAGAAAGAAATGATAGCAGTTGCTTCTCTGATGGCTAGCAAGGTCGTGTCGGGAGCAATCGATGTGTCCGTGCAGGAAAGTCTGGTTGACGAGACTTTGAAAGAGATGGGTGAGAGCACATGGCTAAGCTGATTGAAAAGGTATACGGCGAGGCCCTGTTTGAACTGGCTGTAGAGGAAAAGCGAACAGACAGCCTTATGGAAGAGGTTCAGGCAGTAAAGCAGGTGCTCGCAGAAAATTCAGAGCTTGCAAAGCTGATGCAGCATCCGGGAATTCCGGAAAACGAAAAGGAAGAAGTGCTTAAAAATATATGGAATGGACGCGTCAGTAAAGAGCTTGTAGGTCTTATGCTGATTTTATTAAAGAAGGAGCATTACGGACAGCTTCCCCTTGTGCTGGACTATTTTCTGGAAAGGGTCCGGGAAAAAGAACGCATTGGGACAGCCTATGTAAAGACGGCAGTTCCTCTTTCCGGTGATTTGCGTAGCAAGGTGGAGAAACGGCTTTTAGAGACGACGAAATACCAATCCTTTGAGATGCATTTTGAAGTAGACGAATCCCTGATTGGCGGTATGATTATCCGTATCGGCGACAGGGTTGTGGACAGCAGCATCAGAACAAAGCTGGAAAATTTAAGCAGGCAGTTATATCAGATTAAGCTGCAGTGATGCAGACGATAAAAGAAAGGTGCGAACGGAACATGAATTTGAGACCAGAAGAAATAAGTTCCGTAATCAAGGATCAGATTAAAAGGTACGCAGCCGATATGGAAGTATCCGAGGTGGGTACGGTCATTCAGGTGGCGGACGGCATTGCCCGTGTACATGGACTGGAAAATGCCATGCAGGGTGAGCTTTTGGAATTTCCGGGCGAAGTATACGGCATGGTACTGAACCTTGAGGAGGATAATGTAGGTGCGGTGCTTTTGGGCAGCCATCGAAGCATAAATGAGGGCGACGTTGTAAAGACCACCGGCAGAGTGGTAGAAGTGCCGGTAGGCGACGCGCTGCTCGGACGTGTTGTCAATGCTTTGGGTCAGCCCATTGACGGCAAGGGACCGCTGCAGACGAGCAAATACAGGAAAATAGAAAAAGTTGCTTCCGGCGTTATCACAAGAAAGTCGGTGGATACGCCGCTGCAGACAGGTATTAAGGCGATTGACTCCATGGTGCCCATCGGAAGAGGGCAGCGTGAGCTGATTATCGGCGACAGGCAGACAGGTAAGACTGCTATTGCCATTGATACGATTATTAACCAGAAGGGGCAGGGCGTGCGATGCATTTATGTTGCAATCGGCCAGAAAGCATCCACCGTTGCCACAATTGTAAAGACATTGGAAGAGTATGGTGCAATGAACTATACCACGGTGGTGGCAGCGACAGCGAGTGAGCTGGCTCCCCTGCAGTATATTGCGCCTTATTCGGGTTGTGCCATCGGCGAAGAGTGGATGGAAAATGGCGAAGACGTGCTTGTTGTATATGACGATTTGAGTAAGCATGCGGCTGCATACAGAACACTCTCCCTGCTGCTGAAGAGACCCCCCGGACGTGAGGCATATCCTGGCGACGTATTCTATCTTCATTCCAGACTGTTAGAGCGTGCGGCAAGAATGAGTGAAGAGTACGGCGGCGGCTCTCTGACTGCGCTTCCCATTATCGAGACGCAGGCGGGCGACGTTTCCGCATATATTCCCACCAATGTTATTTCCATTACAGACGGACAGATTTATCTGGAGTCTGAAATGTTTAACGCGGGCTTCAGACCTGCCGTTAATGCAGGACTTTCCGTTTCCCGTGTAGGTGGTGCGGCGCAGATCAAGGCAATGAAAAAGATTGCGGCTCCCATCCGTGTGGAGCTGGCACAGTACCGTGAGCTTGCTGCATTTTCCCAGTTTGGTTCTGAACTGGATGCGGATACCAAAGAGAAACTGGCACAGGGCGAGCGAATCAAGGAAATCCTGAAACAGCCGCAGTATAAACCCATGCCGGTACAGTATCAGGTTATCATTATTTATGCAGCTACCAATAAGTATCTGCTTGATGTGCCGGTTGAGGATATCACCAGATTTGAAAAAGAGTTCTTTGAGTATCTGGATACCAAATATCCGGAGGTTCCGAAGGCAATAGCAGATGAAAAGGTGATTTCCGAGGCAATGGAGGAAACGTTGAAGAAAGCAATTTCGGAGTTTAAGGCTGAGTTTGCGAAGTAAGATAGGAGTGGTGAGCGATTATGGCATCCATGCGAGATATTAAGCGCCGTAAAGGCAGCATACAGAGCACTCAGCAGATTACCAAGGCGATGAAGCTGGTATCTACGGTAAAGCTGCAGAGGGCAAGGCAGAATGCAGAAAAGTCAAACTCGTACTTCACCTGTATGTATGAAACGGTTACCTCCATACTGGCAAGGACCATGGGCATGAAACATCCGTATCTGGATGGCGGTTCATCGGGCAAAAAGGCAATTATCGTCATAACCTCTAACAGAGGACTTGCCGGAGGTTATAACTCCAATATCGTCAGACTGGTGACAGGCAGTGGTTTTTCCAAGGAAGACGTTGTGATTTACGCAGCGGGCAAGAAGGGCAGGGATGCGCTTGCCAGACAGGGCTATGAAATTGCACTGGATGCTTCCGAGATAACGGAAGAGCCGGCGTATGCCGATGCGATGTATCTGTCAAAAAAGCTGCTGGAGGCGTTTGCAAAGGGAGAAATCAGCGAGATATATCTGGCGTATACCCATTTTAAAAATACGGTCAGCCATATTCCGACTTTGTTAAAGCTTCTGCCGGTGGAGATTTCAGAAAAAACGGCAGAGGACGACGTGACGGCGGCAGAGACTCTCGGCGTGCAGGTAGATAACGAGGACGGCGAAGGGCGAAGAGCTCCCATGAATTTTGAAATGGACGATGAGGACGCCTTGAACCTGATTATTCCGAAGTATGTTACCAGCCTGATTTATGGCGGGCTTGTAGAATCTGTGGCGAGTGAGAATGGCGCCAGAATGCAGGCAATGGACAACGCTACCAGCAATGCGGAGGAGATGATTTCTGATTTGTCCCTGCTCTACAACAGAGCCCGC
>CAMWLB010000002.1 GCA_947174985.1 uncultured Lachnospiraceae bacterium
ATTTTCTAAAATGAATCTCTATATAAAAAAGTGACATTTTCAAAAGTTATTGACATGCCTGTGAGGATTTTTTCATTTTACGTCGTCTTCGTCACAAACTGTAAGATTACGAAAGAAGGGATTTCCCTAAACACTATCAGCTTCTTGTCGTTTCTGCATTTTTGACCAATTAATAAATCCATAGATATCATTTGCAGCATAACCGATTGCAAAAAAAGCACTTCTCCTAAAAGTCAAATAAACTGCAAGGAAACTCGTTGTAACAGATATAGTGCTCGGTATTAAATTTGCTGTATGAAAAGCAGACAAAATATAATAAAATATAAGCGTAACAATTAGTGTCAACAGTATCATAAAAATAATCTCTTTGCATTTCAAACGATTTACTTTGACTTCTGCTTTGTTTCCGTTATATGGATTTCTCAGCCATGAAACCAATGCAAAAACAGCCATTGGAGCAGTCATTCCCAAATATGTTATCATCTCGCCATAATAAGAGAATGTAAAGGAAATGATGCCGTATAGTATACTGAATATGACCATAAGAAATTGTCCGAATGGATTTCCTTTTGCATTAAAAATCAATGATGTTACACCAATCAAAGAAGCAGCAAGGGTCAAAAAATTTTCTCTGTCGAACATAAAAAAAGACGCATGAATCAAAGCAACCGATACACACCATAATACAATCTCTCCTTTCGTAAAATAGCCACATAATGATTTCCATTTTTTGACAACATATAAATACCTCCAAAATAAAACAAGCACTCACTTACACATCTTCAAAGACCTAACGATGTGTATCGAATGCTTTCGCTTTTCTACCCGGTGGCAGAATAATTTTTATATGATTTTAATTGAGTATAACGAAGTAAGACAAGGAAGTCAATAACTTGCATAAAATTTATTTTATATTATGGTGTCACCAGGGCTGCCATCCGGTCACTCCGTGACCCTTCCGATACTTTGGTACGGCTAAACAGCCCCAGCTTTGATATTCCTCCGTCGCCGAAGTATCCATAATACAATCTCTTCAGCATTTTCGCCTCACTCCTCATGCCACCTATTTGTACATCATGGACTCTGCCACGACCTTTACAGCCATGCCCGGATGCTCCTCGTCACCCTGCACTCCCATGTAAGTAATTTCCACTATATCCCCGGTAGCAATGGGCGAGTCCCCTTCTATCACCTGGGCATCCTGAGTAGAAAAATAATAAATAATATCCTCATCATCCAAGTCTCTTAGCACAATTATGTTATCCTCATACCTGTCAACCATTGCTATGATGGGGTCTCCGACCATTATTTCCTCTGTGGATAAATCCTCTCTTCCATCGTCCGTGACATCATTGGTTTCAGGAGTTTCCGTTTTTACAACTTCTGTTTCTGTGATTCCTGCTGTCACATTTTCTGTTCCCGAATTTTTTTCTTCGACTGCCTTCGGTTCCAAGGAACAAGCGGCCATTCCCATTGCCAGAACTGTCACGACTACCAATACATATTTCTTTTTCATGATATTTTCTCCTCGCTTATATTTTTTGCTATCACACCTCAGTTTGTTGGAAGAAAACCAACTGCATTCGAGTGTTCTATGCCCTTCGCAAAATAAGTATAACAATAAAGCTGTATCCAAAACAAAAAGAAGCGTCAATTGTTCATTTCCGGACGTATATTGTTATCAATTATCTATGTCATATAATACTCCATGTAACAATGGTTCAGAGCCTCCCAGCGCGACTTGCTTATGGGCAGTGTCCCCTTGCCGTCAATTTCCACTCCCTCTCTTGAAATTTTACCTGTGTATTTCAGGTTTACAATATAAGAGCGGTGACATTTACAAAACAGTGGTTCCCTGACTTCGATATAATAAATTTCATCTTTAAAGACTCTCCGGGATGTCTTTCTCTGCAAGGATAACCATCTGCTTCTTTGTGTGTGAGCTTGTTACCTTTTTCACCTGAAAAGCATTCCGCACCGCCTCGCAAAACATTGGTTAGTACAAACTAACCAACATTTTTAAGAAAAGCGGTTACTTTATGTTAGTAACCGCTAACTTATGTTAAATATACCCTGCTCCGTATCCATTTGTCAATGATAATCTGGCCCATTTCAGTAAATTTTTACTTCGCCTTCAAATTTTTAATGGTTTCTCTTTTTCACATAGTAAACGAACTCATCATCTTTCTTATACTCGGTATAGCCTAGTTTTTGATAAAAAGCATTTGTACGAATATTCCAAACAGGCGTATCAAGAAATATTTCTTTTGCATCAGGAAAGATTCTTTCAATTTCCTGCATGATAAATATGCCATACCCTTTTCTGAAATATTCGGGCTCTACAAATATTCTGCCTATATTGAGTTTCAATCCATCCGCAAAAAGAATGGCGCCTCCTACAATAAGACCATCCACTGATAATTTATATAAATGATTCGCCTTTGCCATCTTAATATGAAAATTTACAGACATATATCCGGGCGGGCCTGTTTTTGAAGATGCTCCAACAGCAATATCACTATCAAATGCACGCTTGGAAATACTATTTATCACCAATACATCTGACGTACCGGCTTTTGTCAATTCCATCATTCATGAATCCCCTGTCTCTATTTTAAGCCGCTTCAATTAAACTGCGAAAAGGCATCCACTTTCGTAACACCATCAACATGAATATAAACATCCATATATACAATTCCATTCTCTTCATATTCATGTTCAAAACAAGCGATAATGTTATCCTGTTGTTTCTCTTTAAAATTATTTGCCTGAAGATATTCCATGATGATCTTATATGCGTTAGGAATTCTCTCAAAAGGCTGTATAAAGGGCTCTTTAATGGTAATCGTTGCGTAGTCAGCCTCTGCATTTTCTGCGTATTCCACGCCGGGGCATTCCGTTTCAAACCCTTCCGGCAAAATATAAGCAGCCACATATCCGTGCATTCCGAATCTGTTTTGTTGTTCCTGTGATACAAAAGGAAAATCCCATCCTATCACTCTCGCATTCGGATGTGAAGCCTTAAGGCCACTGTTAACAGCCCATTTCTCCATATATTCATTCACATCGCTCTCGGGGTTAGGAGAAATCATGACATATCTCGCCATTCTAAATGGCGCTACTCTTTTAATCTGAACTTTCGAATAAATCTCTCCCTGGTCCGACAGATTTTCCTTCACAAGTGCATCAAGTTTGCACGTAAAAATGTCACTGATTTCAACGAGCTTTGCAAGCTCCGGAACCACTTCGTCAGACTCCCATCTTGATACAGTCTGACGCGTAACTCCCATCTTTTCTGCAAATTGTTCCTGTGTATATTGTTTCTGTTTTCTCAAAAAACATATATTTGATCCTAAACTCATATATCTCATCTCCTTATAAATATTGTCTTTTGGCCATCCAGACAAGATATATTCTGCCACATCATATGCAACATGACAACCAACCGGCATGTGCTCTTTTTCGACTCTATGTAACACATCATGTTACATGCGTTCTATTTTGTATAATCCCAGAGCAAAATATCCGGATCATCATTGACACCATGCATATAAACACCACTCGAATAGTCACTTGCATGTAAATCCATTATCTGAATAGAATAAAAGCCTAACTTCGATTTATCTTCATCTGATTTCTTATAATAGATAATGCGCATGCGATATGTTTTGCCGTCTACTTCAAAGTCAAAAGACGGAGTCAGCATATAGGTTATCTTACCATGATTCGACCAGCGTTCAAACGTATCACTTAATTCATAATCATCATTCCAGCCCGGGAACTCTTCAATCAAACGGTCAATTTTTTCATCCAGATTGTCGATGTTGCTTTGCGCATAAGGAGAAAACTTATCTTTAATCGCCTGTGCATCCTTTCTTTCTATTGCATCAATCAGAAACGCAACCGTACTCTGTGCATCTGCATAAACCGGATTTACTCCTTTTCTTTCAGGAACGACACATCCTGTGATTCCCAAAACCATAATACCGTATATTAAAATAGTGAATATCTTTCTCGTCATAATGGTTTCTCCATTTCAATAAATTACGATTTAATAAACTGAAAATAAACAGTTTATCCGTCACGATGACTTTCTATCGGCAAATGCGCTTCCAATCCTAAAATAGTTTTCCCGTCTGTTGTATACTCTAACCGAATCCGAAAGCTGCAAAAACCGTAATCAAGTATTTTCCAGTCGGTTGTGATAGTAAAAGACTTTTGAATCGGTGAACTTTTTATGGCAATATAAAAAAAACCGGAATAATGAGTATATCCGTTATCATTCGGGAAATATGCCCATAGTTCTTGGCACTTTTCAGGATCAATTCCGCTTTCCACAAAAAACTCTTTCGCAGTCACCGGAAGCTGTTTCATATATTGATAATAATATTGACAGTCCTCACACTCACATATTGGCGTTTGAATAGTGCGATTAATCTGTTCTGTTAGTGTTTTATCTATTTCAAAATAAGCAGACATTCCTTCACCTCCGCCAAATACAGATTATTCAAACCCACAGCCAATACGTAATTTTAATTATAATCTACTTTTCAAAAAAACACAACCGCTCAATGTGGCATGGTTAAAAAAACTCAAATTGGCACTTTTTATCTATCCAGTTCCATGTATAATAAGGAATTAATTCCAATAGACGCAAAAGAAAGGTGCGTGATTCACATGAATAAAAAAAATCCACTCTTACTGATAATCGGCATCCTCGTTTTACTTGCCGGCGCCATTCTCTGCTATACAACCTATCGTGGCTCCTACGCAGCCTCCAAAGAGCTTGGCACTGAACTGAATGAAGTAAAAGCAGAAATAAAGAATGCAAAAGCAAATCTCGAAGCCGCCACTGACGCATATACAAAAACGTCTTTGGAGACCGGCTTGCGGGAACTAAACAACCTCAGTGAAACATTAAGTAAAGAAAAGCTTTCTTTGGAAAAGCCTTATTCCTACTCACTGATACTTCTTTTTTGCGGATTTCTGCTTACGATAGCGGGAATCGCCAGACTGTGCACCGGTTCTCGCAACAACGCAAAAAGAGATTTGACAAAGCTGGCGCAGGCAGGTCTGCTTGCAGCACTCTGCTACATCGGCTTTGCCTTTTTCAAGATTGATATTCCGGTCGGAACCGAAAAGACCGCCTTCCACCTCGGCAATGTTTTCTGCGTGCTCGCCGCGCTGCTGCTTGGCGGCTTCTGGGGTGGACTGGCAGGCGCCGTTGGCATGACGGTAGGCGACTTGACTACAGCTTATGTCACCAGCGCCCCCAAAACCTTTTTCTTAAAGCTCTGCATCGGACTGATTGTCGGACTGGTTGCACACCATATTTGCAAGCTCGCACAGCAGACGGACAGAAAACGGATTGTCGGCATCACTGTGCTTGCCTCTGCCTGCGGTATGGCGTTCAATGTCGTTGCAGACCCCATTGTCGGATATTTTTACAAAACCTATTTACTGGGAATTCCCCAGCAGATTGCCAGTACACTGGCAAAAATAGCTGCAGTCACTACGCTTGTCAACTCCATTGTAGCCGTTATCACCGCTTCTGTTTTTTATCTGGCGCTTCGTCCGGCACTGAAGAAAGCCGGCTTTCTCACAATGGAAAAAAATGGCGCTGTCACTCTGAAAATGTAACTTTTAAATTTCCCATAAAGCAGCTTAACTTATATTCGCTGTCTGCACCATTATTGATATCGTCCTCGAACGCAACACCCGTGTGGGAACGGCTTCCTATTGTCATGTTGCCCGCACTGCACTCTAAATCGTAATTATGATCCTTTTCCGAGCTGCCTGTGATATGGATGTCGGCATTGCCCATGGCACATTCCACGTCCATATCACCCGGCACGCTGCCGGTAAAGCGCAGCTCTCCTGCTCCGATTTCAGCATTAAATTTTCCGGAAACCATGGCATCTTTTACAATAACCTGACCTGCACCCAGTTCAATTTTAAGTTCTCTGGCAGTCACTTTTTCTGTCTGCAGCCTGCCCGCGCCAATTTCCATCTTTATGGTATCAGCGCTTAATGAAGCTATTTTAAAGTCCCCTGCTCCCATAGACGCCTTTACTTCATCAAATACAGTACCCTCCGGAATCAGGATTTCCACTTTCGTATTGAGAGAATTGATGTTACCACTCGTCACTACACGCACATACAGCGTATCTCCGGAAACATATGCCTGCAGCTTTTTAATTGACTTGGCGGATACATGATACTCCGCATCGGGTGATATACCCAGCGTAACCTCACAGCCGCCCAGTTCAAGTTGCAGATTGCTGATATTTTCTGCCGAAAAGCTGTCTGACCATTTATCCTTGTTTTCTATCACATCATAAAAACTGTTGAATATACTGTCCGAATCCGGATCGTAAGTATTCCAGTCGTCGCCCCAGCTCCAATCCTCCAATTTTTCACCCCATTCCTCAAACCAGTCGTCAACCTCTCCCACATGACAGCCGTAGCAGTTGAAACCGCGCCAGAACCATGCACGGCTCACCCCTCTAAATCCGCCTCCGCAACCGCCGGCCGTCAACAGCATAATGCTAAGCGCCAGCATAATAGCAACAATAACAGCGCATGTTTTCATAAATTTTTTCATATCAGTTTCTCCCTCATTTCGTTATTTTTTTCCAAAGCCATGAAATGCCACGGCAGATTGCCGGAAGTGCCCAGCCCAAAAGCCACACGGTAAACATCATACAAAGCATACCGATGGCAAGACACAAAAACGCTGCTCCTATCATCGCCATTCCCACAAAAGGCAGATGAAAGACAACCGCAAAGCCGGACACAAGCACGGCTGCTCCTGCCACAAAGCATCCTAATCCTACCGCACCAAATCCAATCACCAGACCGAAGAATCCAAAGAAACATGTCGCCAGTGCACCCAGTATGGTCCCCGCCACGCCGAGAAGCACAGGTGAGAAAATAATGCAGGCGATTACAATCAGCACAATCGCCCATGCCGGCATTTCCTCTTTCTCCGCAGAGGCCTTCGGCGGACTTTGGTAAAAGGTGTTTCCTTGATAAATGGTGCTTCCCTGATAACTCGTGCCGTTCTGGTAAGCCGCGCCGCTATGCCATGCGCTGTTCTGCCCGTTCCCCGGAGTCGTGTCTCTGTAATCCATATTTGCCCTGAGACCGTCCTTAATATTATCGGCGACCTTTTCCGGAGATTCCAGTTCTTCTAAAACCTTCTGCTCATTTTCCTCTCCCGCATCGCTGAAGTACTCTTCGTAGTAATTCAGCGCTTCCACTCTCTCATTTTCAGGAATGTTCTGAAGCAGGCGTTCCAGTTCCCTCATAAACTCTGCTTTGTTCATATTCTTATTCCTCCCTCTAAAATTCCGGAAATCTTGCCGGAATATTGTCTCCACTCATTCACATACATCCTTAACTGCGTCATGCCTTTGTCCGTGATTCTGTAATAGCGTCTGTTTCTGCCCGCACATTCCCTGTCATATACTACCATACATTCGTCCTTCTGCAGTCTCCTGAGTACCGGATACAGCGTGGATTCCGACAGTTCAATCACCTGCCGCACATCCTGCGTGATTTTATAACCATAGGTCCCCTCCGGTTCCTTGGACACAACTGCCAGCACAATTGCATCGAGCAGTGCCGCACCTGTATTAAATACCATCCTCTGCCTCTCTTTCTTTTATAATATTGCTAAAGGTTATAATATTATATCCCGTATAATATGTTTCTGTGCTAATAATATATACCGTATAATATAGGTCTGTCAATAGCATTTAGAAAATTTTTTAAATTTCTTTAGATACCGACAAAATCCGCCTCACAGGCGGCAAAAAGGACAAAACAAAAAGCGGCTGTGCCCACATAGGCACCTGCCGCTCTTGCGATGATTGTTTGCACAATTTTGTCCTTAGTCACTAATATGAGGTTTCCATTTTCCTTTGCAGAAATGCACCCATGTAATGATACAGCCTAATCCCCACCCAAACAAAGTATTCCACCAGATCATGCGATAGTCTATTGCCGGAATTTCCTGCAAGGTATAAGTTGAAATAACACGAACTGCTAATGCACTTGTCGCAACAAAGGTAGAATAGAGTGCATTGTTTGCCCCTTGAAATAAACCTAAAAGCGGAAAATAGGAAGCAAAAGGAATTAAACAAATCGCTACACACCTAACATGGGAAATGCAATAACCGGCAGCTGTTGAACCTAATCCAAATGCAGCTACAATTGGCTTTGCAAAAACAAATATCACTGATAAAATACAGATAGAAATTGTTTCGGAAATGATAACGGTATGCTTTGCGCCGGTCATAACCCTGTCAAGTCGTCCTGCACCAATATTCTGTCCTGTATATGTGCTTTGTGTTGTCATCAACGCATTCGCAGGAAGTGTCATGTAAGTTTCTATTTTTTGTGCTACGGAAAAAGATGCTGTCATGGCTTCTCCATAACTGTTGACTGCCCGTTGAATAAAAATAAAACCAATAGATACAATAAACTGTTGTAATGCCATAGGAAATCCCGCTTTTAATGTCTTTTTTGCTAATGACCATTCAAAAGTAAACTCTTTCCATTTCAAGCGGAACAAAGGGTACTTTTTAACCATATAGATAAAACCTGCCACGCAGGAAACAGCCTGTGCTATATCTGTTGCAACGGCAGCACCGGCAACGCCCATTTGGAAGTTGTAAACAAATACAATATCCAGCACTATATTGATGACACTCGCAATCAAAAGAAAATACAAGGTTGCTTTGCTATCTCCAATTCCCCGAAGAATAGCTGCGATAATGTTGTAACCAAACTGAAACATAAGTCCCAATGCATAAACTTTGAAATAAGTATCTGCCATAGATAACAGGCTTTCCGGCGTTGCCAGAATGTATTTCAAGGCAAAGCGGCTGATACATACACCAACCGCTGTTGCCATAATCCCCATACCACTCATAACAAGGAGAGAGGATAACGCCTGTCTGCGCATTTTCTGTTCTTTCCCTGCGCCAAAAAGCTGTGCGATCAGTACACAAGCCCCGGCAGAAAAACCGTTTGCCAGTGCCAGGAAAACCAATGTCAGCACACCGCAGGCACCAACGGCAGCTAATGAAGTTTCGCCGGCAAAATTACCTACAATGATTGTGTCCGCCGTATTATAAAATTGTTGAAGCAGCAATCCCATAAATACGGGAAACATAAAGGATAAAATTCCTTTCCACGGTGTCCCGTCTGTCAATGATTTTTCCATGTCCAATATCCCTTTTCATATTTTTTATAAAGAAGCACCAAGTTGATATGCTGCTTCCAATTTACTTTTTCCAAGCACTTCGCCCCGGTTTTTCCAACCAAGATTACGCTCATAGGTACGATACCATGTGACAGCCTGTGAATAGTCAGAACCGTCAGCCGTCATTAAAAGTACACTTTCTCTTGCAAATTTACCATAACCAAGACATTCCAGTTCCGCATACAAACGGTCTGCTGCTGTTTTTAGTGTCCCGGTAATCGTCCAGAAATAGACGGGGGAAGCAAATACCACCACATCACAGTCTGAAAAAGCAGAATATATTTGCTCCATATCATCTTTTTGTGTGCATGGGCTTTTGTTATCACGTCCGGCTTTTAGACAGCCTTTGCAGCTATGGATATTCATACTGTCTAAATAAAATTCCTGTATATGGTGTCCAACACTGCAAGCCCCCTTAGAGAATGACTGTATCAGCTTCCTAGTGCTTCCGTTTTTTCTGGCTGCTCCGTTCAAAATCATAATTTTTTTAGGCATTATTCCCACCACCTTTTCAATCATCATTTACCACCAGCCAAACAGGCTGCGTCCGACTTCCCGTTTTATTGTAGCGTAGAAATAATTGACATAGAAGATACCAAAATGTTAAAATGGCTTTTAGAAAATCTAAAAGCGAGATGACATTATGTATAACAGGGAACTGACTACATTCATTTCAGTTGTAGAGCAGGGAAGTTTTTTGAAAGCGTCAAAAGAATTGTATATTACGGCTGCGTCAGTGATGAACCAGATTAACAAGTTGGAATCAAATATTGGTGTAAAGTTAATAGAAAGAACCAGCCAGGGAACGCAGCTTACCGCCGCCGGGCGTTCCTTTTACAAGGACGCAAAAAAAATCATAAAGCAATCAGAACAAGCGATAGCCCGTACCCGCCAGATTGCTAAGAATGAGAAACAGACAATTCGTATTGGAACATCTATTCTCCGTCCATGTAAAATGTTGGTAGATTTGTGGTCGGAGATTGATGACGGGACGCTGCCTGTTGCTATTCGTATTGTTCCTTTTGATGATAGTCCGGCAAGTATGGAAAAAATGTTAGAAACTCTTGGCAAAGAAATAGATTGTTTTGTCGGTCCATGTGATTCCCTCACATGGAAAGAGAGATATAATATTCTTGAATTAAGGCAGGGGGAGTGTTGTATTGCTGTTCCACGAAAACATAGATTAGCGAAAAAGGACCGGCTGCAATGGAGTGATTTGGACGGAGAGAATCTTATGCTTGTAAAACGGGGCGACTCTCCTATACTGAACAGATTACATGATGAAATCGAAGCAAAACACTCTAAAATTAGTATTTTGAATATACCACATTTTTATGACACGAATATATTCAATGAATGTGAGCAGGCAGGGTGTATCATGGAAACATTGGATATCTGGAAAGATGTTCACCCGTCCATCGTTACTATCCCTATGGAATGGGGATATAAAATACCTTATGGAATTGTATATGCAAAGCAGCCGTCTGAACCAATGCAGGCATTTGTTAATATCATTCAACACCAAACAACCAAGTCAAGGACATAAACGCCACTAAAGCGGTAAATCCTTGACTTGACTGTTTACCATAATAACTATGCTGTCGCAATTCTTTAGTGCAGCTTCATTCCTTTCACACTTCACATTTCCAGAAAAACGCACTGTACGCCGGAAGCACACTGTCGCCTCCGAAATCATGGTCCTGTCCGGTAATCAAATCGACTGCCCTGCCGCAGCCCGCATCAAAATGAGCGGTGAAATCGCTGCTGTCGGCATTAATCGCAACCAGAACCCTCTCCCCTTCTGTTTTTCTCTCAAAAATACACTGTCTGTTTGTCAGAACCACAGAGCGGAAAGCCCCATAATTCAATGCAGCAGAATGTTTCTTTGCCTGTGCCAGCTTTGCGATAAAATCCGTGAGGGAATTCCACTCCGGTGCAGCAAAGCACAGGCGGAGCATCTGATCCCCCTGTCCCTTCTCGCCAAGGCACCCCCATTCGCTTCCATAGTAAACACAGGGAATACCGGGCATACCGAACATCAGCGCATATATCAGCGGCAGATGGTTTTTGTCGGAAAGTATGCTGGCAACCCTCGTCACATCATGGTTATCCACAAAGGACAGCATGTGCTTTCCTTTGTATAAGGTCCAATTCTCCGGTCCAAACTGTCTCAACAGGGAATGGTTTATCTCGAAGAGGTTCATGCTGTTGAAGCTGGAATACAACCCCTTATAACACTCGTAATTTGTCGCGGAATGAAGCATGGAATCATTGACCAGCCTGTTATAGTCCCCGTGCAGCATCTCGCCCAGAAGGAAAAAGTCCTGCTTTCTGCCGTCACAATACCTTCTGAGACGCCTGATAAAGTCCTCATCAAGGCTGTATGCCACGTCCAGCCTGAGTCCGTCTATTCCAAACTCGTCAATCCAGTACCCAACGCTGTCCAAAAGATAGTTAATAACTTCCTCGTTGCGCAGATTCAGCTTTACAAGGTCATAATGACCTTCCCAGCCCTCATACCACAATCCGTCATGGTAGGGCGAGTCGCCGTCAAACGCTATCCTGTAAAACCAGCCCGTATAGCGAGAACTTTCCCGATTGCGCACAACATCTAAAAAAGGACCGAAGCCTCTTCCCACATGGTTGAACACACCATCCAGCACAACACGTATGCCATGCGCATGCAGTTTTTCACAAAGACTCTTAAAATCCGCATTGGTTCCAAGCCGTCTGTCTATCAGCCTATAATCCCTCGTATTGTAACCATGCGTATCCGATTCAAATATCGGGGAAAAGTATATCGCATTGATCCCCAGTTTTTCCATATGTGGTATCCAGTCCACCACCTTCAGTATCGGGGAAGTCCCTGTATTCTGCCCTTCACCGCCCGTGAAATCACCATTGTTTTCAAAGGGAACTCCGGTAAACCCCAGCGGATATATCTGATAAAATACACTTTCATCTGCCCACATTATCATTTCCTCCCAGTATGTAATTACTTCGTCTTTCCTAAGTATACTAAATTTTACAAAAACTGTCTAAATCTTTCTGCTTTTTTCATTCACTTCACTGTCTGCCATAAACCGCACGCACATAATCCTTTTCATGGTTCAGCAGCTTCAATATATCATACGGCTTGCCATCTCTGGATTCAATCTCTGCAATCTCATTGAGAAAATATCCGAAAACACCTGCATATTTATTTTGCAGATGTCCATTCTCCACAATCGGAAAATACAGAATATCCTTCTCGTCACAGGGAACCGTTGAAAATCCTACTTTATGCTCGAACGGCAGGGCAAGAAACCTCTCCAATTCCCGGCTGCTCTCTATTTTCATTTCCACAAGGAGATTGTCATAGTTTAATCTCTTCTTTCTCTTCTCCCATATCCCAACCGCCGATTCAAAGTCCGTATAATGATTGAAGAACAGTGTGACATCGTCTATTCCAATAACAGGGTAATTTCTCCTCAAATTAATTTCGTACTTTTCTTCAATGAAGGACAGTGGCTGCTCCATATAATATTTGAAATTTTCCAGCAGCCGCAGGTAGTCATCATCATCCAAGAATAAATTGATGAACGGAGAACGGAATTCCAGTCCCAGAGAATGGTAGGTTATGCCGCCCCAACAGCTATTGGAAATAATACTGACTTTGCTTTCATTCACGGCAATCCATCTCTGCAGATCAAAGTACGGATGCTTAAATATGTTTACCGGAATCACTTTTGACCTTGGCACCTGAAGCAGCTCAAGGAGTCTCATAATGACGCTTCTTCCCACTTGGTTCATATCAATAAGATAGTCATACTCCCTTAGCAGCAACTCTTCTACTTTGATAACCTCTAACCCGTCTAACTGGCTTATCAAGTGATCCCCATTTAGAACGACCGCCTCTATCTGCATATTGCCTTTCAGCACTTCCATCTGCAAGTGCTTACAAAACATACCATATTCTGCATATGAGCCCCATAAGATTACTTTTGTCATACTTGGCCTCCCTGTCTGTATAGATAGTATTCTAACATATTACGACGCTTTCGTTAATCATTTTTATCCATAATGATTCCCATAATAGGATTGACTACTTCAGTTCTTTTTCTGTTTCACCTCATCTTTTACTTGAACCAAAAATGGACTGAATGTCGATTTTTAAAGGGGGTGTTCAAAAGAAATCCCCAATTTCCACATAGTTATCCACAATAACACAAGTGTCATTTTCTTTACCTTAAGCGTCAAATTTACAAAAATAACCGTCATAATCCGAATTTATGTTCTATCTTGCTTAGAGCCACGAATTCCAGAACCACTCAACCCGCTTGGCAATGGTATCCACTGTCACCACCTCAACGTTTTCCCATTCCCGCGGAAAAAGCTGCCTGTAGGTATATTGCAGAAAGCGCTCGTCGAGGAGGGCAATCACTCCCACGTCCTCTGATGTCCTGATAACCCGCCCCGCCGCCTGCAAAACTTTGTTCATCCCCGGGAAGCGGTAAGCATAGTCAAAACCGTTCTCGCCCCTTTCATCAAAAAAGTGTTTTAGAAGCTCTCTTTCACTACATACCTGCGGCAGTCCGGTTCCCACTATCATAACCCCGATAAGACTGTCATGCTTTAAATCAATACCTTCACTGAAAATACCTCCCATCACACAGAAGCCAATCAGGTTCTTACAGACATCTTCCGTTTCTATCTCCATCTCAATTGCGCTGAAGTCACAGTCCGCATTTCCCTCAAATTTTGCAAGGAAAGCCTCCCTTTCGGCCTCATTCATGGAGCCGTCCTGTACAATACATTCCGTTTCCTCATCCAGGAAATTTTCGCTATAACACTCGTACACCTGCGCAAGGAAGTAATAGGAGGGGAAAAATACCATGTAGTTACCATGCCGCTTTCCCACAATCTCATGAATGTACTGTGCTATCCTGTAAAATTCCGAGGAAGAACGCCTTGTATATTTGCTGGTCACATCACTGCCCACATACAAAGCTCTTTTATCCGGCTGAAAGACAGATTTGGCATATACTTCATAATCCTCCGGTGTCCCCCCCAGAAGCTTTTTGTAATACTGTATGGGAAGCAGCGTCGCAGAAAACAAGATCGTGCTTCTGCCCCTCGCCATACATTCCTGCAGATTGACGGAAGGGTTTACACAAAACAGCTTTAACAAAAAACTTTCATGAGATTTTCCGAAAGCGTTTCCTGCAGAATGTTCCTCCCCACACATCTGCGTATAAGTGACATAATTGTCATCTACCCGTTCATAAATATCCAAAAAATGTGAGATTTCAAAGAAAAAATCCAATATTTTCTTTCTGATTGGATTGTCATCACTCTCGTCAAGGTACTTGTCCATCGTATCATGCAGTCTGACTAAAGCTTGTACGAAGCCGTCAATCGTCTCCACCACCTTGAGGTCCTCACACTCCCGTTTCATAGCCAGAAGCTCTTTATTGCACTTTTCCAGTTGTCTTTCCAGTTTTTGTGCAAACTCATAAATACGACCGCCATGGCTTGTGACATGCAGTTCCTTGCTATTGACCAACTCAGTACTGCCCTGCCAATGCGCCTCTTCGCCGGATATCGATGCCGGAAGCAGCTTCCTTTCCCCTTTCTGCTCCCGTACCTCCTTTATTTCCCGCTTCAGCTCTAAAAAGGTCTCTTTATAGAGAGACGCACTGTACATTTCCCTGCCGCGCTCTAACAGGTTATGCGCCTCATCCACCAGAAAGGCGTAGCTCCCCGAAGCGCCTTCTCCAAAGAAACGCTTCAGATACACATGCGGGTCAAACAAATAATTGTAGTCACCAATCACGCCGTCTGCAAATAAACTCATGTCCAGACAAAATTCGAAGGGACAGACCCTGTGCTTTTGGGCATACTCCTCAATCACTTCCCTGCTAAAACTGCTTTCATGTGTAAGCAAATCATAGACCGCATCGTTTATTCTGTCATAATGCCCTTTTGCATAGCTGCAATATTCGGGGTTACACTCGGTCTCCTCCATAAAGCATATCTTTTCCTTTGCCGTGAGAATCACGCTTTTGAACTGAAGGCCGCGCTCTCTTAGCAGAGAAAATGTATTTTCGGCAACCGTCCTTGTAATCGTCTTGGCGGTCAAATAAAATATTTTATCCACCATGCCGCTTCCCACAGCTTTTACCGTGGGAAAAATGGTCGAAATTGTCTTGCCAACCCCAGTGGGCGCCTCGATAAAAAGCTTCTTCTTATGGTAAATCGTCTGATAGACATAAGCAGCCAAATCCTTCTGCCCTTCCCTATAGGCAAAGGGGAACGAAAGCTCTTTTATGGATTCCTGCCTCTTCTGCTTCCATTCATATTCGTAATCAGCCCATTTCCGATACTGTGAAAGTAATGAAAAAAACCATTTCCTTAGCCATTCTGTCGTATGCTCTTCATAAAAATACTGCAGTTCCTCCGTGTCCACATTGCAATAGGTCATCCGGATTCTCATGTCTTGTCTATCGTTCTGCAGACCGTAAATCGCAGCATAAACCCTGGCCTGTGCCAGATGCACAGGCACAGGCTCTTTCATTTTAGCGACATCCTTCCAGGTTGTCTTTATCTCGTCTACCGTTACCTCGCCTGACTGTGCGGTAATAATGCCGTCCGCCCTGCCCTCCACTACTATCTGGTAGTTCTCCGTTTCATAGACATACCGCAGAAAAACCTCCGACTGATAATCTGCGCCCATTCTTTTCTGAATCAGCCTGTGCAGCCGGCTTCCCTCCTGCATGGCATTGTCAGCAGCGCCGGACCTTCTATTGTCGATATCCCCGCTTCGCAATATAAATTCAACCAGATTTCTTACCGATATCCGTACTTCCATCTTTGCTCCCATTTGCGTGCTTTGACGCGCGTGTTTTCCTGCCATGCCGCTTGGCGGCATACAAGATACATGAAAAAAACTCCCTGTTAAGATAGTACGCTATCTTTAACCGGGAGTCAATTTCTGCCTTATGGCTTTTGCTGCAAATTTCAGTTTCCTGTATCCTGCATTAGCAGGCAAGAGCATAATTTTTCAGCATCTCTTCAAATTCTGCATTGTGTCCGCTGTAATGAACTGTCAAATCCTGTGAGAAATCCAGTCCATATACTCCAAGAAATGATTTTGCATCTACTGCATATCTATTATAAGCAATGTCGATGTCAAAATCACATTTGGAAGCTACGGCTACAAAATGCTGCACTTCATTCGGGGTTAATCTGATTTTTCTTGTCATATCGCTTTGCCTTCCTTTCTATTTGTCCCTTTCGTTTTTTCGTCGGGATTTTCTACGGCGTCTTTCCGCCGTTGTTAATACGATTATACTCGCTTTTATCTAAAAGTAAAGCATTTTTTTGACCTCAAAAAATGGTAGATTTTTGTGATTTTTCCCAAGTGCTCCCGCTTTATAGCATGTTGCGCATTGCACTACCACAGATTGCCGTCTCATTAGTAGTATTGCACAATATTTTGTTTTATACCCCAAAATGCCCTAAAAATATTTGGCTATTTTTCAACAAATTCAACCATGTAATTTCTAAAGCGCAGGGGCAGCATATTTTGTTGTAATTTCAGGTTTTTTCTGCCTTCAATACTAATCTTATGACAAAAATGGCGAAACAGTTCCTGATAATATTCCTCCTCTGCAGTCATCTTAAGTCCCTCATCCCCCGCCAAAAGAGGCGTATCCTGACCACTCATCAGAAACCACTCCTTTCCGGCAGGATGTATGGCATATAACCTTCTGTTTTCATCACAGATGACAAAGTTTTCCATCGGAAGCCTGTCTGCAAAGTGAACCGTGAGCATGGGTAGCACATTGTCCCTAGGTCCGATAACGGCATAGAGCACGCCTCCCTCCAATTCGGAAAAGCGCAGAAATTCCTGCATGCGGTGCAGCTCGTTGCCTGCGCTGCGGCTCAGTTCCAGTGTCCTGCGTACATTGTCATCCGCCAGATGGTCTAAAATACTCCCTCTGCACTTGCCGGAAAGTCCCCAGACTACCGTTTTATAAATCGCCTGCGCTTTGTCCGGCGCTGCTGACGATGCCGCCAGGCAGAGCGCAAAATAATCCTTTTCCCCAAAGCGGCTACGCAGCGTGCGGATTACCTTTTCTGTCTTGACGCCGTCAGGCGCCACTGTCCGATACGTGGCAAAGAGCAGCATATCTCCTTCGCCCATTATCTGCAAGAATATGCCATCATGCGGCTTTTTCAGCGCATACGCCTCATAGATGCCGGTAAAAATCCCCTCCAGACTGTCTTCGCAAAGCAGTACGATATTTTCTTCCTCTGTCATCGCTGCCACCCTCCTTAAAGCTGTCCCGACGCCACTTTGCCGTTATCCGCCGCCGTTGGATTCGCCCCCAAAACCGTATCGTCAAATAGCGACAACTGCCGATAACTCATTCCGTCCGAAGCAAACTGCTGCCGGTTCTTTACATCCGCAGTCAGGTTCCTCACGATATAATCCTCCTCCAACTTTGTGCGGTACATCATCTTTCCGTTGCAGGTGATAAAGTACAGCGCCCTCTTTAAAACCACACCTATTTTTTTCAAGGAAACAAAATCAAGGCTGGCCGTCCGCCTTGCGTTGACAATACGCATAGCGCTCTTAACACCAATCCCCGGTACACTGACTATCATCTCATACGGCGCCCTGTTGATCTCCACAGGAAACTGCTCCAAATGCCTTACCGCCCAGTCCTCCTTCGGGTCCAGCATAACATTAAAGAATGGTCGTTTCTCACTCAGCAGCTCTTCTGCCTTGAATCCATAAAAACGCAGCAGCCAGTCTGCCTGATAAAGCCTGTGCTCCCTTAAAAGGGGCGGTCCACCCGGCAGCGCCGGCAATGCTTTGTCCTCATTCACCCTGACAAACGCGGAATAAAACACCCTCTTTAAGGAAAACTTCTGATACAGACTCTCCGCCACATTCATAATCTGAAAATCACTCTCCGGCGTCGCACCGATAATCATCTGCGTGGACTGCCCGCCTCCCACAAAGCGGGGCGCATTGCGGTACAACACCAGTTCGTTCTTATTCTCTGTAATCCCGTTCTGTATCTGCCGCATAGGGGCAAGAATGGTCTTTCTGTGCTTGTTTGGCGCAAGGTTTTTCAGTCCTTCCGCCGTCGGCAGTTCCAGATTGACACTCATTCTGTCTGCAAGATACCCTGTCAGTTGAATCAGGCGGGGGTCCGCCCCCGGTATCGCCTTGACATGGACATAGCCGTTGAACCGACATCGGTTGCGCAGAATCCATATGGTCCGGTATATCAATTCCATGGTGTAATTGGGATTTTGAATGATGCCAGAGCTTAAAAACAGCCCCTCGATATAATTCCGCCGGTAAAACTGCATCGTCAGCTCACATATCTCCTCCGGTGTAAAGGTGGCACGTGGGATATCGTTAGACCTGCGGTTCAGACAGTATTTGCAGTCATAGATACATTCATTTGTCAAAAGAATCTTTAGCAGGGAAATACACCTGCCGTCAGCGCTGAAGCTGTGGCAGATACCCGCCGCGACACAGTTTCCCATGTCCCGCCCGTTTCCTTTTCTATCAACACCGCTGGAGGTGCATGCCACGTCATACTTGGCAGCATCGCTTAAAATCCCCAGCTTATCCATCACCGTCATTCCACCTGCAGCCAGATACTCCATAACACCCATACTCCTCTAAGCGCAAACATTTGTTCCTTGTTTTTTTAATACTAACATAGTTCTTCTCCTATTGCAAGCATTTTCAGAACAAATGTTCCGTAAAATATTTTCTTCAGATTCATGCAAAACTCTTCCACAAATCAAAAAAAGTGCTTGCAATAAGCATAAAAAAGGGGTTAAATAGAATAGGTATTTTTTATCTGGAAATGAGTGCAATTCCGTAGGACCCTCCGACGGTATGCATGGAAAGAAAGGAAACTATGAGCGAACTAAAACTGCCAAAGGGCTATCGGTCGGAATTAAACCTGTACGACACCCAGATAGCCATCAAAACCGTAAAGGACTTTTTTCAGACGCTTCTTGCAGAAAGACTGCATCTGCTCCGTGTGTCGGCTCCCCTCTTTGTGGATCCGGCTTCCGGCATGAACGACAACCTGAACGGCGTGGAACGCCCTGTCACTTTTGACATCAAGGAGCAAAACGGGAAGGAAGCTGAAATTGTCCATTCCCTCGCCAAGTGGAAACGCTTTGCGCTTAAGAAATATGGCTTTCATGTCGGAGAAGGCCTTTATACAGACATGAGTGCCATCAGGCGTGACGAGGTTGTCGATAATATACATTCCATCTATGTCGATCAATGGGACTGGGAAAAAATCATTGAAAAAGAGGACCGCAATATCGATACGCTTAAGAGTGTAGTGCGCACAGTATACAAGGTCTTACGGAAAACAGAAAAATACATGTCCATTCACTATGATTATATTGAAGAAATCCTGCCTCATGATATTTTCTTTATCACGTCGCAGGAGCTTGAGGATATGTTCCCCAACTACACACCAAAGGAGCGGGAATACTACATATCCAAGGCAAAAGGCGCCGTATGCATTATGCAGATTGGCGGTCCCTTAGAATCCGGCGAGCGTCACGACGGCAGAGCGCCGGACTATGACGACTGGAGTTTGAATGCAGATATCATTGTATACTATCCCGTGCTGGATATTGCACTGGAGCTTTCCTCCATGGGTATCCGTGTGGACAAAGCCGCACTGCTTTCACAGCTTGACATCGCCGGCTGTCCCGAGCGCGCTGAGCTTCCGTTCCAGAAGGCAATTTTAAACGAAGAACTTCCTTTTACCATCGGCGGTGGCATCGGGCAGTCCCGTATTTGTATGTTCTTCCTTCGGAAAGCGCATATCGGCGAGGTACAGTGCTCCCTCTGGCCGGAAGAAGCCATGCAGGAAGCAGAAAAAGCAGGTCTGCAGCTCTTATAAACTTGTCATATAGACCGAAACAGTCAAAGGGCGGAATTCCGCCCTTTTTACTATCGTTTTAAAGCATATTTTTATACTCTGTCCCCCACTCCTTCATCGCGTCTAAAATCGGGCGCATGGACTCTCCCAGTTCGCTTAATGCATATTCCACGTGGGGTGGCACTTCCGGATAAACCGTTCTCGTGATAATGCCATCTTCTTCCATAGTACGCAGAGAATCCGTCAATACCTTCTGGCTGATTCCATCTAAATCTTTCTTCAATTCATTAAAACGCCATGGGCGAACAAGAAGATTGCGCATAATTAATAACTTCCATTTACTTCCAATCACGGACACTGTGGTAGCAACAGGACATTCCGGCAATTCGTCTTTGGTTTTCATGGGACACTTCCTTTCAAAGCTTGTTTTTAATACTTACATTCTCATTATAGTGCAACATTCCAAAAAAAACAACGTGACGGACATAGGCACCTTTTTGTAACTATCTAATAAAAAAGTGCGTACTTCTTTCCCTGTCCCGCCCTTGCTACAATATAATTGTCAAAAAACAAAACGGAGGAAAATTCCTCTGCTCCTGCAATGGCAGTCGCATTTTCCTTCGGAAAACAAGGAGGAATGGATTATGGCTTTATCAAATGTTGCTGAATTTGCCGGAAACGCAAGTGCCTGCGGTGCTGCCGGACCTGAGGAAAAACCCAGTGCCTGTGGCGCAGCCTCACCCGAGGAAAAACCGAGCGCCTGCGGTGCTGCCGCGCCCGAGGAAAAACCGAGCGCCTGCGGTGCTGCCGCGCCGGAAGAAAAGCCGAGTGCCTGCGGAAGTGCTTGTGGAGCCGGAGATAAGTAGCCTCTCTGCGTTATACCGCAGCAGCGTAATCCGGAGCCGGCATGCGTCTTGCGTTTGTCCGGCTTCGGATTATAACCAACCATTTGAAAGGATAAGGATAACCATTTATGAAACCATACTTCGCTTTTCAATGGCATATCACGGATGATTGTGACCAAAGATGCAAACACTGCTACATTTTCTCAGAAGGAAAATGCAGCGAGCCTGTATCCATGAGCCTGCATGATATGGAAAAAGCTCTTTCTAATATAGAGAATATGTGCGAGCAGTTAAACCGCACTCCTTATTTTTACATCACAGGCGGCGACCCTCTTTTGCACCCTGATTTCTGGGAACTTATGGAACTGATTAAACAAAAAGGCTATAAGTCTACGATCATGGGAAATCCCTTTCATTTAACAGATGAGGTTTGCCGCAGGTTAAAGGCACATGGCTGTGAAAAATATCAGATGTCCCTTGACGGCATGAGAGATACTCATAATTACTTTAGGAAGCAGGGGTCTTTTGATTGTACCTTGGAAAAAATAGCGGTTATCAGAAATGCAGGTATCAAATGTGCCATTATGTCTACCGTATCAGGAACCAATATAGAAGAAATACCGGATGTCGTTGATTTGGTCGTAAAACATCAGGCGGATATCTTTGCTTTTGGAAGGTACTGCCCTACCAGTGGAGAAAAAACTACAGGAATTGAACCACTTATCTATCGTGACTTTCTGGATAAACTATGGCATAAATACGAGGCATACAAAGAGCAGGGCGTAAACACTTATTTCAATCTGAAAGATCATTTGTGGACGCTTTATCTCTACGAAAAGGGACTCTTCAAAATTCCGGAATATGCCAAAAAAGATATGGTATATGAAGGCTGCCACTGCGCTATCTGCCACATGACAATCCTGCCAAATGGAGATGTGTACGCCTGCCGCAGATTTGAAAGCAAAGTCGGGAATGTATTTGAAGAACCACTTTATGATATATTTATGACAAAAGAAGAAATCTATCGTGACTATGAAAAGTTTGAAAAATGCAATAAATGTGAACTCAGAGGATTTTGCAGGGGCTGTCCTGCGGTCACTTATGGAACTACTAGGAACTTTTACGGGGCGGATCCGCAATGTTGGAAAGTAGTAGAGTGAGTGATAGAATAGAAGGTAAGGAAAGGCTTGTAATGACAAACGAAGTGTTAGAAAATATAATGACAAGAAGAACGATCCGCCGCTTTCGGGAAGAGCAGATTGGTGAAGAGGAATTACAGGCAGTATTGGATGCAGGCCTGTATGCTCCCAGTGCCGGAGGAAGACAGGACGTGTTGTTTGTGGTATCGCAGAATAGGGCAATCAATGAGAAATTGGGAAGAATCAAACGGAACAATTCTACGGTAAAGATGTCAACGGACACCGTATACATTTCCAAGGAACAGCCCAGCATTGCCGATAATCCTGATATTTTTAACGCCTATTATGATGCACCTACGGTCATCACATTATTTGTACCCAAAAATTTTCTGTTCGGCCCCTACGATGCTAGTGCTGCTGCTGAAAATATGCTGCTTGCCGCACATTCCATCGGTTTGGGCGGGTGTTATATCGGCTCCGCATGGGAATCTTTTGCTGATCCTTTAGGGCAAGAAGTTTTGCGAGAGTGGAAAGTCAGAACAGATTACTATGCCGCCCTCCATGTCCTGTTAGGCTATCCGAAAGACAAGCAGGCGCCGATGGCTAGAGCGCGGAAAGAGGGACGGATCATCAGAGTCAACTGACAGACCGGAAGGAGGAGTAAAAATGGATTTACAGACTTGTCTGCAAAAGTTACAGTATGTAGGTGTATTAAATTTTGCAACTGTGGGTGAAGACGGAGCGCCACAGATACGTAATATCAGTGCCATACATTATGAAGAGGATGGATTCTATTTTTTCACTGCCAGGGGAAAAGATTTTTGTAAACAATTACTTGGCGATGGGCGGATTCAAGTGCTTGGATATACCAAATATAAAGAGATGATCCGGCTGTCCGGCAAAGCTTATCCTGTGGAAGCTGACATGCAGGAAAAATGGATCGATACCATATTTGCGGAGCAGCCTTATCTTACAAATATATATCCCGGCGATACAAGAAAAATCGGTATCGTATTTTCCGTCAAAGATGCGACAGTCGAATATTTTAATCTTGGTGTGAATCCTATTTTCAGAGAAACCTATACAATGGGCAATGCCCAAAAGGCAGAAAAAGGTTATCATATAACGGAGCAATGTATCGGCTGCGGAATCTGTCAACAAAACTGTCCGCAGAAATGTATCAAAGAAGGGAAGCCATACTATATAGAACAAAACCATTGTCTACATTGTGGAAGTTGTATGGAGCATTGTCCGGTACAAGCGGTCATATCAAGAAAAGGGTGATGAACATGTTATTTATGCAGTCTAATAAACAAAACACAATGAGCATGACAAATGAAATATCAGCTCTATGTCGAGCGTTAGAACAGGCGGAAGCTGTTATAATCGGCGCAGGCGCCGGACTCTCCACCGCCGCCGGTTTTGTCTATAGCGGAAAACGCTTTCACACATATTTCAGCGATTTTGCCGCCAAATATCACTTCAAAAATATGTATGCGGGTGGTTTTTTCCCATACGACACGTTAAACGAGCATTGGGCATATTGGAGCCGGTATATCTATATCAACCGCTATCTGGATACTCCCACCCCACTGTATCAGGCTCTTTACAAACTGGTCATGGATAAGGATTATTTTGTCATCACAACGAATGTTGACCACTGTTTCCAGAAAGCCGGTTTTGATAAAAAAAGACTCTATTATACACAGGGCGATTACGGACTGTTTCAGTGCAGCGAACCATGCCACGAAAAAACATATGACAACGCCGAGACCATCCGTAAAATGGTAATGGCACAGGGCTATCAAATTGGAGCAGATAATCTTTGCCTGCCTGCAGGCGTTACTGCTAAAATGTCCGTGCCCGATGAACTGATACCCCGCTGCCCAAAATGCGGAAAGCCCATGAGTATGAACCTTCGTGCAGACGATACTTTTGTACAGGACGAAGGATGGTATCAGGCGGCAGAACGATACAGATTATTTTTGCAAGAGCATGAAGATGCAAAGGTGCTCTTTTTAGAATTGGGCGTTGGCTATAATACGCCCGGCATCATCAAATATCCCTTCTGGCAGATGACTGCCGAAAACCGGGAAGCAGTCTATGCGTGCATCAATTACGGCGAGGCAGCCTGCCCGCCTGAGATAAGCGGGCAGGCTATCTGCATCAATGGAGATATCGGGGAAGTCTTTCAGCGGTTGACCAAGTATGAATCTTAGGATAAAATAAAGTAACTCAACTTAACCCAAAAGGAATGGTGCGTGATAACATGATACTCAATACAGGCAGCCGTACCGACATACCCGCCTATTACAGCGACTGGTTCTACAATCGCATAGAGGCGGGTTATGTGTTGGTTCGCAATCCCTACTACCCTTCACAGATAACCAGATACCTACTCTCCCCGGACGTAATCGACGTCATGGTTTTTTGCACCAAAAATCCCTCTCCCATGCTGGACAGGCTTTCTCTTCTATCCGCATTTGACACCTTCTGGTTTGTGACGATTACCCCCTACGGAACGGAAATTGAACCCCACGTGCCGCCCAAAGAACAGATCATAGCTTCTTTCAGACAGCTCTCTGCCGCCATTGGAAGCAGCCGGATAAGCTGGCGGTATGACCCTGTTTTGATTACGGATACGTATTCCATTGCGCACCATATTAAGGAATTTCACCGAATGGCGGAAGCGCTCTCCGGATATACCACCCAGTGTGTGGTAAGTTTTATCGACCTGTATGAAAAGACAAAACGAAATTTTCGGGGAATCCGCAGTGTCACAAACAAAGAGCAGGAGGTTCTGATAGAAGCGTTCTCTAACATTGCAAAAGAAAACGGTTTGCAGATACATTTATGCTGTGAAAATGCAAGTCTTGTCAGAGAAAATGTAGACGCGGACGGCTGTATGTCAAAAACTGTGCTCGAAAAGGCATTGGGCTGCAGGTTGGATGTGCCGAAAAAGAAAGCGGCGCGGATCGAATGTTCCTGCCTGCTCGGGGCGGATATCGGCGCATACAATACCTGTGGGCACGGCTGCTTATACTGTTACGCTAACTACGATATGGAAACCGTCGCCAAAAACAGGAAACTGCACAACACCTCATCACCGCTTCTGATTGGAGAATTGTCCAATCAGGATGTGGTAAAATCGGCCGAACAAAAATCATGGAAAAACGGACAATTGGACATTTTTGATTTATCCTATATGGTCTAATCGATTACATTCTTAACCCCCATGATGGTACTGTAATCCGCATTACTGATGATAACACCCTTTCTAGAATTAGCAGCATGGATAATCTGCCCGTCTCCTATATAAAGCCCCACATGGGTGCAGCTCCGTCCGCCGTTGGAGGAGTAACAGATGATATCACCGGGCTGGATTTCGCTGTAGTCGATGCTCCTGCCTGCCGAGGAAAGCTGTCCGGACGGGGTTCTGCTGATAGAATAACCAAAATCTGCATAAATAAAACAGGTAAAGCCTGAGCAGTCTGTCCCGCTGTCCAGGCTTTTTCCGCCGTGCACATAGACATTCCCCAGATACTGCATGGCATACTCCACAATTGCAGCCCTAAGTTCTCCGTTATCCGCATAAGTCTGTCCGGTCAGGTCTGCACCTTCTCCCACAGCATCGGCATTATCTGTGCTCTGCAAAGGCGCTCCATCCGCAGGCTGCTCTCCCAAAGCGGCGGTATCCTGTCCCTCCGCCGGTAAGCCTTCCTGTCCTGCCGCCTGTGTTGTACTGTTCTGTCCTGCCGCGGCTGCCGCTTCCTGCCTTGCCGCTTCTTCAGCTTTGGCCCGCTCTTCAAGCTCCCTTCGCGCCGCAAGTTCCGCCTGTTCCTCTTCAATGGATTTGGCATAAATAAATTCTTCTGTAACTATGACATATTCAGCAGATACGTATCCTGCTTTTTGCTCCGTATACTGCACCTTCAGCCATTCTCCGCAGTCCTCTAACAGACTGACGCTCTCGCCCCTGCTGATATATCCGATTCTATCCGCGTTAATATCCGGTTCCCGCCTCACATTCAGCCGGTCCGCCTGTACTGTAACATAGCGGATTACATAATCGTCGATAACCGCCGCAGCCTCATCGCCATAAATGAAAAATTCTGCCTTTACATAGCCCTCCACACTTCCCGAAACCACCTGAAACCACTCGTCATTTTCCCCTGCCAGTGCAAGAATCTGCGCCACGGAACCATCATACAGCTTTCCGACAATTTCACCGTCCGTGCTCGGCGCATTCCGCACATTCACATAATGGTTCACATCGGCTATCGCCAGGTTCGCATATTCGTCGTCATCTTCACCATCTGTTTCCTGCAGTGCATCGCCTCCCGATACCGCCTGACTGAAAACTTCCAGTGCAGCATTATCCGCTGCATTTGCATCACCCGCAGACACACTTCCCTGCTGTGTGCCATCTCCGGATGCCGCATCCTGCCCTGCTTCGCTTTCCTGTGCCATATCCTGAAACGCAGCGTCTCCTGACTGTCCCTGAGACTCCCCAGCTCCTGACCGTTCCTGTGCCGTCTCATCTCCTGACTGCCCTTGCGCAGACACGCTATCTGTCAAAACTGCTGCTCCGCCCACCTGCAGCGCAGACGCTATCGCCCTGCCCGCCGCAAAACTGCCCGCAGTCACTCCTATGCCAATGCAAACCATTATGATACTACATGCCGTTATTATTATTTCTCTCTTGTTCTTCATTGATTTTCATACAGCCTTTTCTATTCTTTGCTTTACCCAACCGTGAATATGTATTTTCTTTGACCTTAAGTTTACATTATAGCAAACTCACCCTCGGTTTTCTATCCCTAAAATGGAAATTACGATATTTCACAATTTCTACTACGACTTATATCTTAAGCCTCCCATGCGCGTTTCCTCTAATTTTTCCTCATATATTTCTCTCATCACTTGTTCACATGGAACTTTGCACATACGTAACACTTTTGCCTCTTCCTGCCCAAAACCACATTCCTTTTTCAAACGAATGAATGCAGATAACACACTTATACACCTTACACCGCCAATGCTGACAATACCGCTTCTGGCATTTCGATCATCAGAACAGAACACATATATCTGCTCACCCAGCATTAGCGACAACATCTGCAATAACACATATGTTTTAATCTCACCCAGATGATTGCCTGCCCTTAAAATTGTTCTCATAAAATCCTTCTGCATAAGCCTGACATGCTTTTTGCAACAGATTAGCATACAATCCTAATGCCATTGCGCCATAGACATTCTCCAGTTTATCCAGAATATCTTCATCACTATAACATTTTATCTGCCTTGTGGAAATCTTATTTTCCAGCCACTCCATAGCGCCCGTAACATTGTGTCTGGAAAGTTCTGTTCGAATTTGACTATGACAAAAGAATTGATATCCGGGTAATTCCATGATTCTATCAATCAGATGATTATCAGCATCTTTTTGAATGATATGCGTTTTAGAAATAAAGTCCGTATCCAGAAGGGCATATTTATCTTTCTGCATAGCCCTCCTTATCTGTCCTTACGGAAACTTGCTCTAATCTCTTCTAAGAATTTCCTATCTGCTTCTTCTCTGCTTTCTGTAAGAAGCCCGTTCTCAGAATTAAATTCCAAATTATCCAAAAGACTTCCAAAATATTCAATCTTTACACTACTCATCTGCCATTGTTTGGCTTTGCCGGTAAGTTCTGTTCTCTGTGCAACATATGCTGCATCATACTGTAACAAATCGTTTGCCTTGGTCTCTGTTATAACATGCTCTTCAAACAATCTTAAGATAATTGCTTTATACGGAAGTGCAAAAACTTCCATCAGAGTCAAAATATCATCCACCTTTATATCAGTTTGATTTATTCCATACAATGCAAGCTGCTCTCTCATCAGTCTATCCGGCATTAATAAAAGCCCTGCAAACGCATTTGCTTCTAAATCCTCCTGTGTCATGGCAGCTTCATCCACCATTTTAGACTCCAATACAGAACCTGTACGTATCGTGTTTGTATCTGTACCTTCCACATAGCATCGAATATGATACAACTCATGCGCTGCCGCAAAAATTTGCTTACATATAGCCAATTCAGAATTTATGCATAAGAAAATAGTTCCTTTTTTCACAAATGTAACTGCCCATAATTCTTCATCATGAAAAGGGTAGCGCAAAAGTTCTAAGGCCATTTCCTTTTTTCTTGCATAGTTCTCAACAATACCAAAGATAGAAGCTCCCAAAATAGAACTTCCGCAATATGCACCGGAAAACTCTTTTGAGCCATCAGCTATTTTTTCAAATCTTTTTACATCCTTTTTATATAAGCTTTCTTTTAATACATTCCCCATTAACCATCCTCCCAAGCTTCCCTCATAAGCGCTCCATTCTCTCGTACAC
>CAMWLB010000003.1 GCA_947174985.1 uncultured Lachnospiraceae bacterium
TAACTATCCTGTGGCCCACCCGCCGTAGATTTATCCTCCTCCATCGCACAAGCTCCAAAAAGAAACATAATTATACATACAAAAAATATCATAATTATTTTTTTCATTTTTTCTACCTCTCCATTTCAAAATAGTTTTGCAGCTAATCACAAACTGCATTTTTGCCGGTTCCGCATTGTTCACGATGACAACGGCATCATTCCACCTCAGAATCCCCTCTCATATCCGGAACCTGCACATCCTTTAATACGCCAAAGTCGATTCTGTCCGCCAGCTCCTGCAAGTCTTCCTCCGTCATGCCATCATCACTTCCAAGCAGCACATTTACCGTAATAAAACACTCCTCAAAGTCCGCAAAAATCAGTGCCTTGAAAGGGCTTAGCGCAAGCAGCACTGGCTCTCCGTTGGCTGACAAATACTGCCAGTCTGTATACTCTTCCACCCGCCCGATGTTTAAATACGCCTCTTCAAAGGTTCCCTTTACACTCCGATCGAACTGAAAATCCATTAGCCCACAGCCTTCCAGTTCGGCATCACATTCCGTATGAAAGGTTCCGTTTTCGTAGATATAGCCCCAGTACATCGTGCAATCTCGTAAGAAGCTGCCGCCGACCCGGTATTCCAGCTCCTGCGGGTTTATAACATTAAATTGCGTGTGCAGCTTTAAGCCGTACTTGTCTGCAATTTCGTCCAGTTTCTCCCCCATTTCATAAGAATAGATACTGTTATACTGGGCCCAGTCCTCCCTGCCTTCCGCGACAAACACGCCATTGCCTATGGCAGACAATATTTTCCTATCCGTATCATATCCGGCGCAAAATGCCTGCCATTCTGCAAGCGCTTTTGCCTCCGGACTTTCCTGATAGCCGGACAGAGATATCATGTCGCCGCTTGTGATGCCCACACTCAGCTCTGACATATGAATTCCCCACAGTGTGTAGAAATCAATTCTGTCAGCCAGTGCCTGCAGCACTTCCTCCGTTATGCCGTCGTCGGTTCCGCAGGGTATCGTAACTACCACAAGATACCGCTCCGCTTCCGCAAGAATCAGTGCCTCCCTGCTGCCAAGCGCAAGCAGCACTGGTTCTCCGCCAGCCGTCTCATAGTGCAGTTCCTGATATTCTGCCACATTGCCGATAAGCGGCAGCGCTTCCTGGAAGCTTCCCTTTACAGCATACACAAAATCAAACTTCACCCTTCCATATCCGGCAAGCTCTACGCTGCCTTCAAACCGGAAGGAACTGTCCTCATAGAGGAAACCGTCTTCCGTACTGCTTCCCGCTAAAAAGCTTTCGGTAACCAAGGGCTCCCACAAAATGCGTTTTATTGTCCTTCCGCCCGTATGCAGCCGCAGTTCGTACTTTTCTGCGATCGCATCCAGCATTTCACCCATTTCCTGCGAATAGACGCCATGCAGCTTCCAGCTCTCGTTCTCCACGGTAAAGCCCGTCTTTTCTGCTTCAAACAAAATCCTGCGGTCTACATCATACTCTGCAAGAAATGCCTTCCACTCGGCAGCCGCCTGATAAGCAGGGCTCTCCTGGTAAGCTGTCAAGCTAAAGGAATCCGGCTGTTTTTCTCTTCCCGGCAGCAGAAGGTCCTTCAGCCCAAACCAGTTGTATGCCAGCGCAGCCGCCGGCAATATGATGAGCATACAGATGCACGCCGCCACGGTGCCCCAAAGCATCCGCACCGACTTTTTCACTTTTTCTTTCCCGGCTCTTTTCTCCTGCTCCACAATATCCAGAAACTCGTCATCCACATATTGAAACGCTTCACATAATCGAAGATACCCTTTATCCATCACACAATGACTCCTTCCCGTTCAAAATAAACCCGCAGTTTATTCCGCATTTTGGATAGAAGATATTTGACCTGCCGCGCAGAAAGCCGATACTGCTTCGCCAGTTCATCTATGGAATAGGAATAATAATATCTCGCCAAAAAGACTGCACAGCTTTTATCATCAAGCGTTTTTAAAAAACGGTTGAGCGCTATCCCGATTTCCTTTGCCTCCCATAAATGCTCCACTTCGTTCTGCCTGTCCGGAATACATTCGTCCAATTCCACAAACAACGCATGTCTTTTTCCTGCTTTCAGATAGGACAGACGGTTAAAGGAAAGATTTCGCGTGATGCGGGAGAGAAAATGCTTAAAATTATTCGGCCTGGCGGGCGGAATCGCTCCCCACGCGCCCATGTAGGTATCATTCACAATTTCCTCTGTATCCGAGATATCCCGCAAAATATTGTAAGCCACCTGATGCAGATATGCGCCATATTTTCTGTCTGTCTCCTGAATCGCCATCTCCGACCGCGCAAAGTATAATTCAACAATTCCGGCGTCCTCCATGCCTGCCTTGCCTCCTTTGTTTCAACTTGTCTCTATCTATATAGTAAAGAAAAAAAATGAACCGGACAAAAATTTTTCAAAATATTTTACCGGTTCATTTTTTACTTGTTTTTTTGTCTTCATTCAAAACGAAAAATGCAATATTTATCGTTATACGCAGCCCCCGCCGCAATATCCTCCTGAAGCTGCGCCCTCAATTCTTCCACATCATGAAACTGTTTTTCCGGACGTTTAAATTCGTACAGGTTTACTTCTATTTTTTCTCCGTAGACATCTCCGTCAAAATCGTACAGATAAGTTTCCACGCCCAGCCGCTTTATGTCCTCTTTTATCGTCGGCCTGTATCCAATGTTGCTGATGGCTTTATAATACTGTCCCTTCAGCCATACGCCGGAATAATATACGCCGAACGGCGGAAGCAGCTTGTCCGCAGGCGGAAGCAGATTCAGGGTCGGCATGCCGAGCGTGCGCCCGATGCGATTGCCGTGCTGCACCGTCCCGAATACCGGATAGGGCATACCCAGAAGCCGCTCTGTGAGCTGCATATCGCCTTCTTCCACTGCTTTCCTGACGCGCGTGGAACTGACCTCCTGCCCGTCCACGGCAACCTTTTCAATGATACGGACATCCACGCCGCTTTCTGCCGCCATGCGCTTTAAGAGCGCCGCGTCGCCAACGCCGCCTGCGCCGAAGGATATGTCCGTCCCCGCCGCCACGAAGCCCGCCCTCATCCTGCCAAAGAGCACCTCTGACACAAAGGTCTGTGGCAGCATTGCCGCCGTCTCCCTGTTTAAGGGAAACTCTATCAGAATATCCACCCCCAGCGCCGCAAAAAGCCGCCGCTTTTCCTCACGGGTAGACAATTCCTTTTCTTCTGTTTTTCCAAAAAAAACGGAGGGCGGCGGGTCAAAGGTGAAAACACATGCCTTTCTTCCGGCTTTTCTCTGGCCAAGAATCTCTTCCAGAAGCCGCCTGTGCCCGACATGCACACCGTCAAATTTTCCGATTGCCGCCGCACTTTCCTCCCGCAGATAAAAATCTGTGGTTTTTGTGATAATTTCCATTTCTGCCTCAAACTTTCCTAAAAGCGATATTTACATGCTTATTATACTTGTGCACATAGCAGATAACAATCGCAGTTTCTTATCCGGTTTATCATATATGCAGCGTATTTGCGGGCATATTCCCTGTCCGGCTTTATCGGTTCGTTCCCTGCATATTCATGCAACGCCTGTAAAATCAAAGGATGGTATGTTTCAGGAACATTGTTCAGCCCCCATTTTCCGCCTTCCTGTTTCGACAAAATAAGTTCGTCTTTCCCGTATGCCAGTACTCTGCACAGGTTTAAAATGATATACATGGGGTTGTTGATGATTTCTTCCTCGGCCTCTTCGACATCACACCAAATGCTGTCAAAATAATATTCTGGACGGATTTTTTCAAAAACATCCCGAATCTCTTTCCCGTAAAGACTTTTTCCTCTGTGATAAAGAATCGTAACATGAGCTGCCAAATCCTTATCGGTTCCATTCATCTTAGCAATGTAATCGGATGGATTTGTTTGATACCATTCCAAATGGGCATTGGAAAAATGTAATACAAAAGGAGTCGGATAAACAAAGGGTTTGCATACGTCTTCTCTGACAATACTGAGCTCGATTCCCTTCTTTGGCGCGGATGCATTCAACTCCACAACCATATCCATATATCTGCGTTTTATTTGATTCGGGATGTCCTGCTTCACGACAACCAGTAAATCAATATCGCTCTTTTCGGCATGAAAGCATCCCATCGCCGCCGAGCCGTGCAGATATATCCCAACCAAATTATCTTCTAAAATAGTTTGACTTTGTTCGACAAAGCTTTTCGTTATGCTATCTAAAATATTCATATCGTCTTCCTGATGAAAGCATTTTCTTAGATAATTTCTGTTACAAAAACATCTTCCTTGGCTTAAAAACCCCCGCCTCCCCGTCAAAGGCATAAATGCCGTAAAAGCGTCCTGCGCTGTCGTACACTCTGACTTCCTCGCCGGGTCCGAACATGCGGCGCTCCATAATCTGGTGCAGGGAAAAGAAATTGCCGTTTTGCACTGCTTTGATAAAGATATCCGGTACATGCACCTGCGCCAAATCGTCAAACATGGCGTCCACAGGTATCAGCACTTTCTCCACGTTTTTTTCATCCCTCAGCTGTTCCAATGCGGAGAGCGTAATTGCCGTATCAAGGGTAAAGCAGCCCGATTTTGTTCTCTTTAAGGACAACATGGCAGCGCCGCACCCCAGCTTTTCGCCGATGTCATGGCAGAGGGTTCTGATATAGGTTCCCTTGGAGCAGGCAACCCGAATACACACCTCGGGAAGCTGCATGGACAGAATTTCTATGGTGTACAGTGACACGCTGCGGGGCTTGCGCTCCACCTCGCGTCCCTCCCTTGCCAGCTCATACAGCTTTTTGCCGTTCACTTTTAACGCCGAGTACATGGGCGGCACCTGCTCGTAACCGCCGACAAAGGAACGAATGGCTGCTTCCACTTCTGCGTCAGATACCTGCACCGGCTTTTCCTCTAAAATCGTTCCCGACATGTCCTGTGTATCCGTCGCCACGCCAAGGCGCATAACCGCCTCATACTCCTTGTCCCTGTCCGTCAGCATGTCGGCAAGCCGCGTCGCATTTCCCAGACATACAGGAAGCACTCCGACCGCGTCAGGGTCAAGAGTGCCTGTATGTCCCATTTTCTTCTGCTGTAAAATCCCACGCATTTTTGCTACTACATCGTGGGAAGTAAAGCCTTTTTCTTTATAAATATTTATGACTCCGTTGTACATACTTCCTTTTCCTTTAACTGCTTCTCGATATGTAGGGACAAATTGTTAATCACGTCATGCACCGTACCTTTCATGGTACAGCCCGCCGCCCGCATATGCCCGCCGCCGCCAAAATAGGCGGCAACCTTGGACACATCGACCATTTCATCGGAACGCATACTGACCTTGTACTCCATCAGCCCCGTCTCGTACAGAAAAACTGCGCAATTTACGCCTTTGATATTGCGGAGCTGATTGACAATGCCGTCCAAATCCGCCGGTTTCACATCGTAAAACTGCATCATGCTTTTGTCCACACAGCTTACAATGCATCTGCCGTCCATAAAGCGGATGCTCTCCATCAGCGCCCTGCCGAGTATCTGATTCTGCCGGTAGGTCTTCTGATAAAAGCTCTCCTCAATGATTTTAAAAAAGGGAAAATCAAATTCCATCAGTCTTGCCGCAACTCGCATAGTCTGCGGCGTCGTGTTTGAATACTGAAACACACCGGTATCATGAATGATTCCCGTATACAGCGCAACCGCAATATCCGTATCCAAGTACGCCTCGTCCAGCAGTCCGTAAAGCACCTCTGAGGTAGAGCCAATCTCCGGCAGCACCACATTGACATCGCCGCAGCCGTTCTTGTTGCTGATATGATGGTCGATATTGATTTTCTTTTTTGCGCAGTCAAAAAATTTCTCTGCCTCGCCCAGACGGTCAGGCACAGTATCCAATACAAAAAAGACGTCAAATGGTTTATCATAAGCATACGCGGAATCAATGTCCCCAAAATATTTCAAATACCGGAAACAGTCGGGGGGCGTTTCCATAAAGAGCTTAATCTCTGCATTGGGACACTGTTTTTTCAGATACAAATACAGCGCCATACTGGAACCGACAGCATCGCCGTCCGGTCTGATATGCGTGCTGATTCCAATGCTTTCCGCTCCTGCACACTCCTTCAGTAAATCCATACTAACCTCCCTGCCAAAGCTACTCTTTCTGCAGCACCTCATCTATCCTCTTGGACATATTGACGCCATACTCAATAGATTGATCCATAATGAAGGTAATCTCCGGCGTGTTTCTCAAATTAATTGTCTTGGCAAGCTGGTTTTTGATATAGCCCTCCGCGCTCTTCAAGCCCTTGTAGGTATCCTCCCTTGCCTTATCGTCCCCCAGCACGCTAATCCACGCCTTACAGGTCTTTAAATCAGGTGCAACCTCCACAGAGACCACGCTGGTCAGCGGACTTATCCGCGGATCCTTAATATCCCCGCGGATAATCTCTGCCAGCACTCTCTGCACCTCCCCGTTAATACGGGTACTCTTCACACTATTCTTTCTCATTCTTACACTCCATACTATCTAAACCATTCAAGAAAAATGGCCTTTCTAAAGAATCGCTCCAGCGATTCTTTGAGGAATGACTTAGTTGCTCTTAGGCTGTGTATTTTACAGCCTTAGTGCAACTTCATTCCTTTTTACCTTGGTACTTCGACCATGATATAAGCCTCTACAATATCCAGTTCCTGCATCTGGTCGAAGCCTTCAAACACCAGACCGCACTCGAAGCCTGCTTTGACTTCCTTCACGTCGTCCTTGAAACGCTTTAAGGAAGCAAGCTCGCCCTCGAATATCTGCTTTCCTTCGCGGCTGATTCGAATCTTGCAGTTTCTCTGGAACATACCGTCCAGCACGTAAGAGCCTGCGATGTTGCCGACTGCGGACGCCTTGAATATCTGGCGCACTTCTGCGTGGCCGATAACCTTTTCCTCGAATATCGGATCCAACATGCCCTTCATCGCCGCTTCGATATCCTCGATTGCCTGATAGATGACACGGTATAGGCGGACATCCACGCCCTCTCTCTCCGCAATGGTTTTTGCGGTTGTGTCGGGACGCACGTTAAAGCCGATGATAATCGCAGAGGAAGCGCTTGCCAGCATAACGTCGGATTCGTTGATGGCTCCTACGCCGCCGTGAATACATTTTACTACCACTTCTTCGTTCGACAGCTTTAAAAGGCTCTGCTTTACTGCCTCGACGCTGCCCTGTACGTCTGCCTTGACAATGAGGTTCAGCTCTTTCAGATTGCCCTCCTGAATCTGGGAGAACAAATCGTCCAAAGACATCTTGCTCTTTGTCTCTTCCAGCATCTTTTCCTTATTCTGTGCCAAATATGTGTCTGCAAAGGATTTTGCAGTCTTATCGTTCTCATGGGCAAGGAAAACTTCTCCGGCGCTCGGCACATCGCTCAGACCTAAAATTTCTACGGGTGTGGAAGGTCCGGCCTCCTTCACCCTTCTTCCCTTGTCGTCTATCATCGCACGCACCTTGCCGTGGCTTGCGCCTGCGGAAATAAAGTCGCCCACATGGAGCGTTCCCTTCTGCACCAGCACGGTGGCAACCGGTCCGCGTCCCTTGTCAAGCTCCGCCTCAATCACAAGACCCCTTGCGCGTCTGTTGGGGTTCGCCTTCAGCTCTAAGATATCTGCTGTCAGCAGAATGGTCTCTAACAGATCCTCGATGCCTTCTCCCGATTTTGCAGATACCGGAACAAACTCCGTGGTTCCACCCCAGTCTACCGGAATCAGCTCATATTCCGTCAATTCCTGTTTTACCCTGTCAATATTTGCATTGGGCTTATCTATTTTATTGACTGCCACCACAATCTCAATTCCGGCAGCTTTCGCATGGTTAATTGCCTCCACGGTCTGCGGCATCACGCCGTCGTCCGCTGCAACCACCAAAATGGCGATATCCGTCGCATTGGCGCCACGCATACGCATAGCGGTAAACGCTTCATGTCCCGGCGTATCAAGAAAAGTAATTTTTCTGCCGTTTGCGGAAACGGTATAGGCGCCGATATGCTGTGTGATACCACCTGCCTCTTTATCCGTCACATTCGTCTTACGAATCGCATCGAGCAGGGAGGTTTTACCGTGGTCAACATGCCCCATAACGCAGATAACCGGAGGTCTCTGCGCCTTCTCCTCTTCCTGTTCTTCCTCTTCTTTTAAAAGTTCCTCGATAACGTCTACCTTGACTTCCTTTTCGCAGAGGATATCATACTCCATCGCTATATTTTCTGCTTCTTCATAGGAAATTTCCTGATTCAGGGTCACAATTTTTCCTTCCAGAAACAGCTTCTTGATAATCGTGGAAGACTGAATTTTCATTTTTTCCGCCAAATCTTTGATGGTGATGGATTCCGGCAGCACAATAACCTTTATAACCTCTTCTACCACTTCTTCTTTTTTCTTCTCCGGCTTGATAAATCTGCCCGGTTTGTTCTTTACCTGTGCATCTTCTTCTTCGTAGATAAAGTCCTTGCGTGAACGCTTATCCTTCTCCTGGCTGATACGGCGCTTTTCTTCATCCCTGTGCTTTTCGGCATCCTTGATGGGAGCATCTGCAATAAAGCCTTTGCCTGCGCCCGGCTTTCTGAAGTTATCTCTCTGCCCTCCATTGCCTCTGCTATCGCGCCCGCTATTACCGAAGCTCCTTTCGCCGCCTGCGCCAGCGCTGCCGCCGCGGAAGCCGCCTTGATTATTGTACGAACCCTGCCTGCTGCCGCCTTCAGTTCTTCTATCCGGCCTTGCACCCTGCGGCCTGTCGCCTCTGTTGTTTTCCCTGTTTCCATAAGAAGGTCTCTCGCCTCCTGTTCTCGTCTGATTATAGCCCTGACCGGTCTGCCCGCCGCGATTCTGTCCGTTCCGGTTCTGGCCGTTCTGACCATTTCGGTTCTGACCGTTCTGTCCGTTCCGATTCTGATTGTTTTGTCCATTCTGCCCGTTCCGGTTCTGACCGTTCTGCTGTCTGTTATGCTCTCCCTGCTGTCTGTTCTCCGTACGGTTTGCCGCTGTCGTTTCCTGTACCTTTTCCGCCTGTACTTTTTCAACCTGCGGCTTTTCTACAACTGCTGCCTCTTCGCGCACCTTCTCCGCTGCCTGATTCTGCTGTTTTTCAGCAGCTGCCTGCTCCGGTCTGGCCTTCTGCGGTCTTGGCGGCGGCACCATCTGTACGCTCGGCGTAGGAGACGGCGGCGTCAACGGCTTAATCGGCCTTATCGGCGCATTCTGTCCCGGTCTCACGTTCTGCGCCGGTCTTGTATTCTGCCCCGGCCTTCCATTCTGTGCCGGTCTTGCACCCGCACCGTTCCGGTTCTGTCCATTTCCCTGCTGTCTGCCGCTCTGCTGCCCGGGAGCTCTGGAATTCTGCGGATTGCTCACCACAATGATCGTTTTTTTCTTTTTGGGCGCTTCCTCTTTCGGCGCTGCCTTTGCCTCCTCTGCAGGCTTTGCAGCCTGTACTGTCTTATCCGTGCCTGCCTCTTTATTTGTCTGCGCCGCTTCTTTTGTTTGCGCAGCCTGTGGCTGCTTTGCCGATTTGTCCTCAGAGACTTCCGCCTTTTCTGCATTTTTTCCAAAATGATTTCTCACCAGTGCAACGGCATCCTCATCAATGGTGCTCTGTGCCACTTTGGCTTCTATTCCCTTTTCCTGCAGAAACGCAATCACTTCCTTGCTCTGCTTTTCTACCTCTTTTGCAAGCTCATGTATCTTCATTTTTGCCATGCTTCTTTATTACCTCCTAATTTTGTATAGCTTCCAGATGGTCTGCCAACGCACGTGCAAGACCTTTATCCGTAACTGCGACTGAGGAGCGCGGCTCCTTTCCCATTGCATGACCCAGTTCCTCTTTTGTCCCATATGTATAAATGGGTACCTGATAAAAAGAGCATTTATCCCTGAATCGCTTTTTCGTATTGTCTGACGCATCCTCTGCCACGATAACCAGCATGGCTGAGCCGCCCCGCACGGCATTTTCCGTAGAAAACTCTCCGCTCACTACGTTTCTGCCCTTCATTGCCAGACCCAGTAACGTATATATCTTATCCTGCTTCAATCTCACCAAACTCCTTTTCTAAGTCCTCATAGACTTCATCCGGAATACTCATTTTGAAGGAACGCTCCAGACCCTTGTTCTTTTTTGCCTTCTTCAGACATTCCACACTCTTACAAAGGTATGCGCCTCTTCCGTTCTTTTTACCTGTCGTATCTAAAACAATGGGACCTTCCGTGGTTTTTAAGACGCGAAGCATTTCCTTTTTGCCTTTCATCTCCCCACAGCCGACGCACTGTCTCAATGGAATTTTTTTACTCATCGCCGCCGTCAACAGCCTCCTCGCCGAACTCATAAGCTTCTTCGGAATCCTCTGTGTAGTTCTCCTCGTATTCCTCTGCGTAGCCCTCTTCTTCATCGTACTCGTCAAATTCGTCCATATAGTCCTCGTACCGGAAGCCGGGCGCATCCTTTGCCTGTGTTTCCGACTTGATATCAATTTTATATCCTGTAAGCCTTGCAGCAAGCCTTGCATTCTGTCCTTCCTTGCCAATCGCAAGGGAAAGCTGATAATCCGGCACAACTACCTTTGCCGTCTTCTCGTGAGGGTCTGCAAACACCGCAACAATTTTTGCAGGTGAAAGCGCATTCTGAATCAGATTGCCGGGGTTTTCATCCCAGTTCACAATATCTATCTTTTCGCCCCGCAGCTCTTCTACAATGGCATTGACTCTGGCGCCGTTTAAGCCCACGCATGCGCCAACCGCATCTACGTTGGGATTGTGGCTCCAAACCGCAATCTTGGTACGGCTGCCCGCCTCACGCGCAATGCTTTTAATTTCGACGGTTCCGTCCTTGATTTCCATCACTTCAGACTCAAACAGCCTCTTTACCAGCTCCGGATGGGTGCGGCTAACATTGATACGGGGTCCCTTCGGGGTGTTCTTAACCTCTAAGATATAAACCTTGATTCTCTCCGTCGGCTTGAACATCTCGCCCTTAACCTGCTCGCTCTCGCTCAGCATAGCGTCCGCCTTGCCCAGATTGATGCTGATATTGCGTCCGATATAGCGCTGTACCACACCGGTCACAACGTCTTTTTCCTTCTCATAATACTGATTGTAGATAACGCTTCTTTCCTCTTCACGGATTTTCTGCAAAATCACGTTCTTGGCGTTCATGGTGGCAATCCGCCCAAATTCCTTGGACTTGATTTCCACATGCACCATTTCGCCCACCTGTGCCTCGGAGAAAATTTCCCTTGCATCCGCAAGTGAAATCTGCAGGCAGTCGTCCTCCACCTCTTCCGGCGTCTCCACTACCTCTTTTTCCGCATAGCACAAAAAGTCACATGTTTCCCTGTTAATTTCTACCTTGATGTTATCCGCTTTTCCAAAATGGTTCTTACATGCCGTTACCAGAGAATTTTCAATCGCCTCAAACAAAGTTTCCTTGCTGATTTCCTTCTCTTTCTCCAATATATCAAGCGCTTCCATCAATTCCTTATTCATTTTCCATTATCCTCCTGTTTTCTTTATTTTTATGGTACCCTTATTTAAAAATCAAGCGCAAGCCTGATAAGTGCGATATCGCTCTTTACAAAAACCATTTCTCCGCTTTCCGTCTCCACGGTCACCGTGTCCTTGTCATAGGCTTTCAAAACGCCGGCAAACTCCTTGCATTTGTCAATCGGCTTGTAGGTCTTTACTTCCACTTCGCTTCCAAGGCTTTTTTCCAAATGCTTATCCTTCTTTAATGTCCTTCCAAGCCCGGGACTGGAAACTTCCAATATATAAGCATCCTCGATAAAATCCTCTTTGTCCAGTGCATCGGATAAGGCTCTGCTCACTTTTTCGCAGTCCTCGATATTGACGCCATCCGGCTTGTCAATATACGCCCGCAGATACCAGTCCGCTCCTTCTTTTACATATTCCACATCATAGATTTCCACCCCGTTTGCCGCCACAATGGGGGCCAGCAGCGCTTCCGTCTTAGATTCGTATGTCTCTCTTTTAGACATTCGTACACCATTTCCTTTCCATATGAAGTTGTCAATTGCATAAGCAACAAGAAAGAGTGGCGCAAGTCCACTCTTCATCTTGTATTCTATCATTAAGCTATATTCAGTGTATACCTGTTTTTACGGTATGTCAACAGTTTTTTCCAAAGAAAACCGTTATTGGTAATACTCCGTTTCCCGCTTCTCCATCTCTTCCCACACATCAGCAGGCACTACTTTCCGAATCAGCTCGCTTATGTCCGCATAAATGCCTTCGTCACAGTAGCCGCCTCCGTAATACCGCTCCTCACCTTCATATATCTGCAGCGAGACATAGGCATCTGTTTCCTCCGCCCGATGCGCTCCCGGTGTCAGACTTTCCACATCCGTCTGCTGTACCCACCGCATTACTTTTTCCAAATCTTCTGCTGAAACAGTGAACCTGATTTCCTGGTCAATGCCTTTGCCGCTTACCGTTTTTATGGGAAAGAGCAGAACCCGCCCGCTTCCGTCCTCATAAATATTGATATTATAGCAGCAGATTTCCCTTTCCATGTCTTCATAAGTGTAATACAGCTCCAGTACAGCCGCCTTTTCCGTATTCATCTGCGCGGAACTCTGACTGGTTTCCTCCCGCCTGCTGCCAACGTTATTAGGCAGTATGCCAGAGCTGAGCGCCAGCATCAGAGCAAGGGTTGCAAGACCGACGATTCCGAATATCAGAAATATTACGTCGCCTGCCTTTTCATCCTCTTTACAGATTGCTTCCCTTGTCTGCGGGTTCACAAGAATATGTACCTGTCTGCCTATCGTGCGGTATTTTTTTCCACTTGAGCCTATGTTGCCGGAAAGCCGTCTTTTCTCGCCGCCCCAGTCATATTCATAGACAGGATAATATATGTCCGTCTCCGTTCCTTCGCTGTCCGTACTGGTGCCTACTGTATAATCCACCTGCACACCTAAAAAGGAAAGCATGTTATGCGCATTCTGCGACCTTTTGATTTTTTTATAAATCCCCAGAGCACCGACTGCCATAAACAAGACACTGATGAAATAACCAAATATTATTGCAGCATCATCCGACGGATTTTTCAGGCCCTGCATGCCCCACAGCATTGCAGCCACAATCCCTATAAAAACAAAGAAAAAGATCACAAACCCTAGAACAGCCTGCTTCAGCCCTGCCTGCAGCTCAGGCGACGACTCCGGCAGCAGCAGACCTGTCTTGTCCACATAACGGCAGCGAATCACATCGCCCGGCACATACGGTTTTGCACTCGGCAAGGTTTTGACAAGAGTTGTGCCATTTAAGTCATAAAAATCAACCGTTATTTCATAATAATCCGTTGTCTCATGCGCTTCCCCGTCTATGGATATTTTTTCTTCACAGGAAAGCACTCTTACATCCACCTGTCTGCCCTTTCTGGCTGCATACATAGGCTTCAGAAGCAGTCGGATAAAGTTTCCAATCAGAGCCGACGTCATTAAGACAAAAATTATAATTTTCCACATTTCTCTCTGTTCTCCTTTACTTACAGTACCTGGGTTTTGCGGCACAATCAATCCTTGCTTTCTTCATCTGTCAGCACCAGCTTCTGCTCCACAACCACCTTTTCTTCATAGCAGGAAAACAGTTCTTCTGTCTTTTCCCTTTTCATCTTCGGCGTTATCAGGCTGACGACGGGAACCACCACCAGTCCGGCTATCATCGCCACTGCGCCCGCATTGATGGGAGAGGCAATGAATTTAAAGAACATGTTAAACACAGTGATACCGATGCCGCAGGCAAAGCTCGCCCACACAGCGGCTTTTGTCACACCCTTCCAGTATAATCCGTAGAGGAACGGCGCCAAAAACGCCCCTGCAAGCGCGCCCCATGAGATGCCCATGAGCTGGGCGATAAAGGTGGGAGGGTCCAGCGCAATCACGACGGATACCGCTACAAAAACCACCAGCAGAATTCTCATGCACAAAAGCTGCTTTTTCTCATCCATTTTTTTCACAAGATTGCCCCGTATCAAATCCAGCGTCAGCGTGGAACTGGAGGTCAGCACCAGAGAAGAGAGCGTTGACATGGAGGCGGATAACACCAACACAATCACAACGCCGATTAAAATATCCGGCAGTGTATTCAGCATAGAGGGAATAATTGCATCGTAGATAACGCCGCCCTGTCCGTTCCGGATTGCCTCCGTGTCAAAGAGACGCCCAAAACCGCCGAGGAAATAGCAGCCGCCGGAAATCACGACCGCAAAGATGGTGGAGATAATCGTACCTGTCTTGACCGCTTTCTCATCGCGGATGGCATAGAATTTATGTACCATCTGCGGCAGTCCCCATGTCCCTAAGGAGGTTAGAATCACGACGCCCAGAAGGTTTAAGGGGTCGGGACCGAAGAAGGAAGCAAACGCGCCCTGCTGCCCCTGTGTCACGGCAACATCGCTGGGAATCTCCGACAGCTTAAACACTGCCTGCATAAAACCGCCCTGTCCGCCAAGTACCGCCGCAATCACAGCCACGATGCCGAAGAGCATCACGATGCCCTGTATGAAATCGTTGATTGCCGTCGCCATATAGCCGCCTAAAATGACGTAAACACAGGTCAGCGCCGCCATGACAGCAACGCATACCCCATAAGGAATGGAAAACGCCATCTCAAACAGACGGGACAGCCCGTTATAGACGGAAGCCGTATAGGGAATCAAAAATAGAAAGGAAATGGCGGAAGCCGCTATCCGCAGCGCGTTGCTGTCATAGCGCTTTCCAAAATAATCCGGCATGGTCGCCGCCTTCATATGCTTGCTCATAATGCGGGTTCTCCGCCCCAATACCACCCATGCAAGCAGTGAGCCGATTACCGCATTGCCAATTCCAATCCATGTAGCAGACAGTCCGTACTTATAGCCAAACTGCCCCGCATACCCCACGAACACCACCGCGCTGAAATAGGAAGTGCCATAGGCAAATGCGGTAAGCCACGGGCCCACACTCCTGCCGCCCAGCACAAAATCGTCCACGTTCGTCGCGTGTTTTCTCGAGTAAAGCCCGACTGCCACCATCACGCCGAAAAACGCAAGTAACATCAATAGTTTCACTATCATCCCGTACCTCTTTCCTGCAGCCGCAAAACGGCGCTGCAATTCCTTTATCCTTTTCTAAGCCTGTATCTCTTCGGCCTTTACCAGCTCCACATCCGTCTCCTGAAGCAGCGCTGCCGCCTTCTCCAAATCGGAGGTCTTTATCACGATGGACGCGTCGTCCGTGCCCGTGGAAAGTGCATACATATACTCGATATTGATGTGGGATTTGCAGATAACCTCCAAAAGCTCCTGAAGCTGCCCTACCCTGTGCCTGAGCCGGATGCCCAGCACATCCGTCAGCATGGCGGAGAAACCGTTTTCCAGAAGCGCTGCTTTTCCCTCCTCCGGCTTTGTCACCAAAAGCCTCAGCAGTCCGTAATCGCTTGTGTCGGCAAGGCTCAATGACACAATATTGATATCGCTCTTCTTTAAGACATCAAGCACTTCCTGAAGCCTTCCTTCCCTGTTTTCAATAAAAACCGATAACTGTTTGATATACATACCATTTTCCTCCTTACACCGGAAATTGCTTATTATTCATACCCGATTAAAAATGCCTTCTGGTTGATTTCCACCGTCTTTGGCGGCACTGTTTCCGCAATCACGTCAAGCCACAGTTCTTTGTCAAAGTCCATATGCCTTGCCGCCAGCCCCAGCACAATGACATTAAATGCCTTCACATTGCCCAGTTTTTCCGCCTCCTGCATGGCGTTTATGGCATAGACCTTATGTGTTTTTGACAATCCTTCTATGATATTTTCCGGATAAACTGCCGCGCCGGTCACCACGGTAATCGGGTCGATGCGCCAGTCGTTTACCACGATAACGCCATCCTTTTTTAAAAAATGGGCATACCGCAGCGCTTCCAGCTTCTCAAAAGCAATCAGCACATCAGCGCAGCCTTCTTCCACGATGGGCTCCGCCACTTCGCTCCCGTATCTGACAAAGGTGACCACACTGCCGCCGCGCTGCGCCATGCCGTGTACCTCGGATAATTTTACGTCATAGCCGGCGCGCACCGTGATACCGCCTAAAATACGGCTGGTAAGCAGCGTGCCCTGTCCGCCGACGCCGACAATCATAATATTTTTCGTCTCCACAATTTCTGCCTCCTGCTCTATCTCTTTTCGCACGCGATTGCATCAAATGCGCAAAGCTTCTGACACAGCCCGCAGCCGTTACACATGGTTTCGTCTATGGCAATGGTGCCGTCCGCATTTTTCGTCAATGCCGGACAACCCGGGCGCAGGCACGCACCGCACTTTTTACATTTTTCCGGCACCGGTCTGCACACATTCGGAAATACATTGCCCTTTAACAGTACACAGGGCGACTTGGTGATGATGACGGAAACGGCGTCCCGTTTTGTCTCCTCTTTTATCGCCCGCTCCAGCTCTTTTAAGTCGACCGCGTCTATCTCCTGTACATGCTCGATGCCCATCGCTTTGCACAGATGGTAAATGTTGATGGCGGGAACCACTTCTCCCATCAGCGTTTTGCCCGTCGCCGCATGGTCCTGATGTCCGGTCATGCCCGTCGTGGAATTGTCCAGAATCAGCACGGTGCCGGTTCCCTGATTGTAGACCATATTCATCAGGGAATTGACTCCCGTATGCATAAAGGTGGAGTCGCCTATCACTGCAACCCAGTTTTTGATATAGTCCTTTCCCTTTGCCTTCTCCATGCCATGCAGAGTGGAGATGCTGGCGCCCATGCAGACTGTAGTGTCGATGACATTCAAGGGTGCCACTGCTCCTAAGGTATAGCAGCCGATATCCCCCGCTGCATGGATTTTCAGCTTATTTAACACGGAAAATACGCTTCTGTGGGGACATCCGGGACAGAGGATGGGCGGTCTTGCCGGCACTTTCTCTGCCTGTGTCAGACACATATCTTCACCTGTGACTGCCCTGCGCAGCAGATTGGCGCTGTACTCGCCCTGTACCGTGAAGGCTTCCTTGCCAATGACATCGATTCCCCATGCGCGCACCTGCTCTTCAATTACAGGCTCTAATTCTTCAAATATGTAAAGCTTCTCTACCTTGGAGGCAAATTCCTCTATCAGCTTTTTCGGCAGAGGATATACCATGCCCAGCTTTAGCACGGAAGCGTCAGGACACGCCTCCCGCACATACTGGTAGGGGATGCCGCTTGTGATAAAGCCGATGGAGGTATCCCTGTACTCCGCCCTGTTGATGGCAAAATCCGCGCCGTCCTCGGAAAGCTTTTTCATGCGCTGTTCCACATATACATGCCGTCCTTTTGCATTGCCCGGCATCATCACATACTTTGCGGGATTGCGCTCGTAGGGCTTATCCGCCGGCTCCGCCCTGTCACAAAGCTCCACAACGCCCTGTGAGTGGGAAAGCCTCGTGGTCGTCCTCACAATCACCGGCGTATCGTATTTTTCGCTGATTTCAAAGGCCAATTTGGTAAACTCTTTCGCCTCCGCGCTGTCGGATGGCTCTATCACCGGCACAAGCGCCGCCCTCGCCACACACCTTGTATCCTGCTCGTTCTGTGAGCTGTACAGGCCCGGGTCGTCCGCCGCCACCAGCACCAGTCCGCCGTTTACTCCGGCATAGGAGATGGTGTAGAGCGGGTCGCTCGCCACATTTACGCCTACATGCTTCATGGAGACAAGCGCCCTCACGCCGCTTATGGAGGCACCGATTGCCACCTCCATCGCCACTTTTTCGTTGGGTGACCATTCCGCATAGATTTCGGGATACTTTACTATATTTTCACTGATTTCCGTACTCGGGGTTCCGGGATACGCCGCTGAAACCTTTACGCCCGCTTCATAGGCGCCCCTCGCAATCGCTTCATTGCCTAACATGATTTTCTTCTCTGCCACGATTATATTTCCTTTCTCAAATCCTGTACTCTCTTTGCTTTTCCTTCGAAACGCTGCAGGGTATTGGGGGATTCCAGACTGATTTTCGCATCCAGCCCCAGCACAATGCGCAGCTTGTTTTTGATTTTCTTTTCAATTGCCTCCAGCTCCTTAAAGGTATCCGTTGCCTTCAAAAGCTCTACCCTGATTTCCATTCTGTCCGTATGGTTTTCGCGGGTCAGTATAATCTCATAGTGGGGTCCGATTTCCTCGATGCCGAGAATAACCTCTTCTATCTGGCTGGGGAACACATTCACGCCCCTGATTTTCAGCATATCATCCGTCCTGCCGTCCAGATTTTCCATGCGGCAGGTGGTGCGCCCGCATTTACAGGGCTCATAAATCAGCCTTGTCACGTCCTTCGTCCTGTAGCGGATGAGCGGAAGCCCTTCTTTGTAGATACAGGTAATCACCAGCTCGCCTTTCTCACCTGCCGGCAGCACCTCGCCCGTCTTCGGGTCTATAATCTCAGGGATAAAATAGTCCTCATTGATATGCATACCGTCCAGATACTGACATTCTCCCGATACGCCGGGTCCCATCAGCTCGCTCATACCGTAATTGGAGGTCACCAGCATATCCTCGCCCCAAAGCTTATGCATCTCCGCGCGCATGGCATCCGTTAAGAGCTCGCTTCCCACAAGCCCGATTTTGACCTGTAAATCCTTCGCCGGGTCAATCCCCATGGAGAGCGCAACCTCCGCCAGCCGCAGCGCATAAGAGGGCGTTGCAACCAAAAGCGTGGTGCCGAAATCCTTCATGTACATAATCTGCTTCTCTGAATTGCCCGTGGACGATGGCACCATGGCAGCGCCGATATTTTCCAGTCCGTAGTGAAGCCCCAGCGCGCCGGTAAACATGCCGTAGCCAAAGCATATCTGCGCCACGTCCTTCTTTGTAGCGCCTCCCATCGCCGCGATGCGGGACACGCACTCCGTCCACATCTGCAAATCCCTTCTCGTATAGCCTACCACCGTGGGCTTGCCCGTAGTTCCACTCGAGGCATGGATTCGCACAAGCTCTTCCTTCTCCACGGCAAAGAGCCCAAAGGGATAATTGTCGCGCATGTCCTGCTTTGTAACAAAGGGCAGCTTCGACAAATCCTTCAGGCTCTTTATATTCTCGGGTTTTACACCCGCTTCTTCCATTTTTTTCCTGTAAGGCGGCACCTTCTCCCACACCTGTCTGACTGTCTGCTGCAGACGGGTGAGCTGAATCGCTTCGATTTCCTCTCTGGAAAGGGTTTCCTCTTTTGACCAAATCATGTAATATCCTCCAAACCTGTAATGTTGCTCTTATCCTTTACCACGTCAAAATTTCATTTCGTAAAAGCCCTTTTATTGTAACATAGGTTATGGATTGAACGCTACTGTTTTTTGAGAGGATATGAATTCTTGTCTAAAAATTATTTTTCCTCAATGATCCGTCTGCTTCCGTAGTAGGTGGCGAGGAAATAACCACCGTAGATAACAAACAGAATCAACGCCGTAATACCCACGCCGGCAAGCATGTCTCCGCGGTTAAAGAGAGAGAGTGCAAACTGTATGAACTGCATACCGAAGACGGAATGTATCATCGCCACAAAGAGCGGCAGCAGAAAAAACATGCCAAGCTGCTCCAGAAGTGCCCTGTGAATCATTTTTTCATCGGCGCCCACCTTCTGCAGGATTTCATAGCGTCCTTTGCTGTCCGTACTCTCCGACAAAGCTTTCAGGGCAAGCAGCGCCGCACCCGAAATCAGGAAGATAATACCAAGGTAAAGCACAACAAAGGTGATGATGGTCGCAAGCCCCGTTGCCGCTTCGTAAATGGAGATTTTGGTCTGGACATCAAAACCTCTGTATTCTCTTGCTTTTTCATTCGGTATCTCCAGCAGAATATTTTCTACTGCCTGTTTTTCTTCCTTGGTCGTCCCGACATAATTGCCCGCCAGGAAATTGGCTTCCAGCGTAAGCGCACTGCCGCGTTCCGCTTCTATCACAGCGTCCGGTACCAGTACAATTCCTGTATTGATATGGCTTGCGCTCATTGTAAGATACCCTTCCTTACACTCTGTGTAACGCGGCTTTAATGTAAAGGCGCCGATTGTAATTTCTTCGCCCTGTGAAAGCGCCACATTCCGAAGGTTTTCGATGCCGTCAAAATCACACAGTATCAGATACTCGTCTTCTGCAAGCTCATAGGTCGGATTGCCATACAGCATTGCCAGACTGTTATACGCAGAAATGCCGATAATAGCCTCTACGGCATTCATATTGACAAAGGAATACTGCGCCCTGAGTTCCTCTTCATATGCGCCGAGCGTAGTTCCAAAGGTCAGCTCTTTGTCGGCATAAATAGCAATTTCCACATATTCGCTTAAGTTCTCCGCAGAAAAACCCATATCCGCCAGCGACTCCAAAACCGTCTTCTGCCCATTTTCCCTCTGTACTTCGGTAAAATCTCCCTCCGCCGGCAAATCCATGGTTTTTTCTGCACAGATATCGGCGGGCGTCGCCTCCTGCAGAGTCATTCTGAGAGAAGTGTTCATGCTCATACCGGAACAGAAAGCACAGATGGTGGCAAACAAAAGCAGGCAGATAACCGTCATGGAAAATACCGCCGTGTTGATGTTGCTGCTAAGCTGACGCAGCACAAATGCGTTCAGATTCCTGTGGTACACCCGCTTAAACCGCTGTAAAAGCTTCAGTAAAAAGCCGGAAAGCGACCAGAATACCATGAAGGTTCCCACACAGCCCATGGCAATCAATACCATCGCACGGTCCTGTGTCACTGTCTCCGGCCGGTAAGCCACCTGATAATATGCATAGCTTAAAATGACAGCGGCAGCCAGAAAGACCACGACGGCAAATCCGGTATTTTTCATGGTCTGCTTTTCACCTCTTTGTCTTGCTTGAAACAAATCTATCAGCTTATAGCGTGAGATGGAAAAAGCGTTAAAGATAAGCACAATCACATACATAATGCCAAAATTGATGACCGTCTTCTGCACCGCCGTGGCAGAAACAGAAAAAGTATACGCCGTCATATCCGCCTCGAAAAGCTTCGCCACTAAAATGGACATAAACTGAGAGGCAAATACCCCAAGCAAAAGCCCTGCGCTCAAAGAAAGCAGCCCAATCAGAATGGTTTCCCCAAACAGAATACCAGAGATTCCGCCTTTTCCCATTCCCAGCATCATATATACGCCAAACTCCTTTTTCCTGCGCTTAATCAGAAAATTATTGGCATACACAATCAGAAATCCAAGAATAAAGGCAACCAGCACAGATACCATGCCTATCAAATCCACCATCAAATCCACCATCTGATAGCCGGATTTACTCAATCCCAGCATAGCCTTCTGCCCCTCTAAAGCATTGAACACATAAAAGATAGCAACGCCCAAAATCAGCGTCAGAAAATAGATGGCGTAATCCTTCATGCTTTTTTTCATGTTCTTTATGGAAAGTTTAAACAACATCGTTCAGTTCACCTCCCAGCAAAGACACTACATCTATGATTTTATTGAAGAAAGAGCGTCTGTTTTCTTCTTCTCCTCTTCGCAGCTCTGTAAAAATCCGCCCGTCCTTGATGAAAATGATTCTGGAAGCATAGCTTGCCGTAAAAGCATCGTGCGTTACCATTAAGATGGTAGCGGAAAGCTGGTCATTTAAATACGTAAAGTTTTCCAGAAGAAGCCTTGCCGCCCTGGAATCAAGCGCTCCCGTGGGCTCGTCGGCCAGTACCAGCATGGGGTCCGTTACCACTGCCCTTGCACTTGCCACACGCTGTTTCTGCCCGCCCGACATCTGATAGGGATATTTTTGCAGCACATCCACGATACCAAGCTGCCCCGCAATGGCTTTCACACGCTTGTCTATCTCTTTGCTTCCCTTCCCTTGAATGGAAAGCGCAAGCGCAATATTTTCATAAGCCGTCATGGTGTCCAACAGGTTAAAATCCTGAAAAATAAAGCCGAGTTCTTCCCTCCGAAACCGATTTAAGGCGTTTCCTTTCAGTTCCGTAATATCCCTGCCGTTTACAAAGATATGTCCGCCCGTCACCCTGTCAATGGTGGAAATACAGTTTAAAAGCGTCGTCTTACCGCTGCCGCTCGCTCCCATGATTCCCACAAACTCACCTTTATCCACCTGAAAGCTTACCTCCTCCAACGCCTTCGTCAGATTCCCCTTGCTTCCATAATACTTTTCTACGTTATCTACTTGTAAAACCGTATGCATGATTTTCTTCCTTTCTTCTGCCAGTTATTCGTGTTACGGTTTTATCTTAAAAAAACGAAGCCTTTCCTGCCATAATCTTAGCTTACAGTAATCTTACAGTTTTGTAAGAAAGCACTGCCCGCCGCTACGCATCCTGTGCGCTCACGGATTCCCGCCTTACTTCGTCCATATACCCTGTTTTCGGAAAAATGATAGTGACCTCGCTTCCCTTCCCCTCTTCTGCGGTAAACAGGATATCATGTCCCAGCCTGCCGCAGAGCTTTTTGCACAGATAGAGACCGATTCCCGTAGACTTTCTATGCCGCCTGCCGTTGGCGCCGGTAAATCCCTTGTCAAATACCCTCGCCACTTCCTCCGCCTTCACGCCTATGCCTTTATCCCGTATGCGAAGCAGTACTCTTTCCTTTTCCTCTTCCCCCAGAAATTCCAGCACCATGGAATCTCCCTGCGCATATTTAATACTATTGTCTACTATCTGCTGCAGGATAAACACCATCCATTTGCCGTCACTGTAAATCTCCGCCTCCAGACCGTCCAGCTTGATAAGTGCATGTCTGCCCAAAAGCTCCCGCTTTTTCTGCAAAAGTACTTCCTCCACCAGCTTCTGTAACGTCAGCCTGCGAATCATGTAGTCTTTCTCCACCGAAGAGCTTCTCGCATAATAGAGCGCCTGCTCCACATAACCTTCTATCCTGTCCGTCTCCTCTGCCAGAGCGGGATTTTCCTCCTCCCTGTTTGCGAGGATCATACGCAGCGCAGCGATTGGTACTTTGACCTCATGTATCCAGAGCTCAATGTATTCCTTATATTCCCTGACGGACCTTTCGTAGCCCGCCACATGCTCGTACATACTTTTTCCGACACTCCGCAGGATATCATACAAAATCCGTTCTTCCTGCCCATCACCCGACTTCAGCATCTCCGGCAGCAGATATTTCTTGGAAAGCCCGTCCATCAGCGCCTGCATTTCCAGTAAATATCTCTTTTTACGCCTATATTCCACATAGGTACCCATAAAAAAAGCAGCGGTCAGGCTTAGTCCTACATAGCTCTTAAGCCCCCCACTGCCGGACAGCGTCAGGAGAAAGACCTCTATCGAAAAAAGAAGCCATCCGAATATGCCTGCCCACACAAGATGTTCTTTTAAGTAAGTTGAATATTTCATAACAGCTGATATCCCATTCCTCTCTTTGTCATAATAGCTCCCTCCACACCGATGCTTTCCAGTTTTCCTTTCAGTCTGGTCACGTTGACGGTGAGCGTGTTGTCATCCACAAACATACAGTTGTCCCAAAGCGTATTCATCAGCTCGTCACGGCTCACAATCCCGCCCTGCTTTTTCACCAATACCTGCAATAGCTGCAGTTCGTTTTTGCTAAGCTCCGCCTGCTTGTCCCCGCAGACTATCCGTCCCTTCGACAGCTCCAGCACAAATTCTCTGCCCGCTTCCTCGCCCTTTCTACAGAAGACATGCTGCACGTCCTGCGTCCTCGCTTCCTTATAGGCGCGTTTCATAACCGCTTCCATCCGCGCCAGAAGAATCTGCGGTGCAAAGGGCTTTGTCAGAAAATCGTCCGCGCCATTATGGATACTCATCAGCTCCGTAAGCTCCGTGTTCTGACTGGTTATCATAATAACAGGTGTTTCTGTTTTCTTACAGAACTCCCGCAAAAGATGAAGCCCGTCAAAACCGGGCAGCCCAATATCCAGAAGCAGCAGGTGACAGCTGCTTTCCACAAGAAGCGTAATCAGCTCCTCCTCGCTTTTTTCTTCATATTCCTCTACCGGAAATGACTGCACCTCATATCCATTGGTCTCCAGAAAATACTTTAGTTCCCTTGCCAGTGCAGCGTCATCCTCCAATATCCCTATTTTCCGCATCCTCACAGACTCCTTTTCCTTCATATTGTGCCAGCATCTCCGTCATCGTCCTGCCATATACCGGATGCCGGAAAAAGGGCGCAAGCTGCGCCATCGGCTTGAGCACAAAATCCCGATTCTGCATATCCACATGAGGTATTATCAGATTTTCATCCTCATATACCAGCTTATCATAAAAAATAATATCCAAGTCCAATGTCCGCGGCCCCCATCGCAGCTTTCGCTCCCGTCCCGCCGCCTGCTCCAGTTCATGCAGCCGCGCCAACAATTCATGAGGCGTATACAGCGTATCAAGCCGTACCACACCATTCAAAAAATCCGCCTGCTTCACGCCACCATATGGCTTTGTCATAATCATGTCGCTGACAGACAGGTCCTTTATCAGACTGTCTTCCCCAAGACCTTTCAGCGCGCCGTCTATATACGCCCTGCTGTCTCCCATGTTGGAACCAAATGCCACATATGCCCTGTGCCAGCTTCGGTATATCTTGACGGACACGGATTCAAAAGGCATGGGAATCGGCGCCTGCGGCTTTCGCAGTTCCAGAGAAACTGCCTTTACCAGCGGATAGTGCAAAAGCAGCGCCTCTGCCGCCTTCTCCGCCGCCGTTTCAATTAAATCATATGTGTTATTTATTAATTGCTCTTTCAGAAAAAGGCAGACGCTGCCGTAGTCAGTGGAAAGCTTCAAGTCGTCACGCTTCCCCGCCTGACGCAAATCTCCATACAACACGGCATTGACATAAAAGAGCTGTCCCTTTTCTTTCTCCTCTGGAAACACGCCGTGGTGCGCAAAAATCTCCAGATTGTCAATTCTGATTTCATCACACTTCATTTTGTCCCGCCCGCTTTCTCTCGTACAAAATTGCCTCCGCCATTTGAATGGCACGCACATTTTCCTTTACATCATGCACCCGCACAAAGGAACAGCCTTTCATAACGGCAATAACAGTCGTTACTAATGTACCCTCCAACCGCTCCGTGACGGGCAGATTCAGCGTGAGTCCAACAACGGACTTGCGGCTGGCACCCAGAAGCAGCGGACAGTCAAAGATGCGCAGTTCTTCCAGCGCATTGATAATCTGCAAATTGTGCTCATAGGTCTTTCCAAAGCCAACGCCGGGATCTAAGATAATATTCCCCGCATCGATACCGGCATTCTCTGCAAGCCGCAGCGTCTCCGCCAAATCAGAGGCAACCTCCTGCACAAAATCCGTATAATCCGGCTCTTTCCTGTTGTGCATCAGACAGCATGGCAATCCACTTTTTGCTATAACACTCGCTATTTTATCATCATACTTTAATCCCCAGATATCATTTATCAAATCTGCACCCGCCTCTATACCTGCCTTTGCCACACCGCTCTTGTAGGTATCCAGCGAAACCGGCACATCAAACCGTTTCTTTACCGCCCCTATAATCGGCGTCACGCGGCTGATTTCCTCCTCTTCACTCAGAAGTGTATACCCCGGTCTGGTGGACTCCCCGCCGATATCCAGAATGTCCATTCCCTCTCGCAGCATTTCCTCCACATGAAAGAGCGCATTATCCATTTCGTTCCACTTACCGCCATCAGAAAAAGAATCAGGTGTTACGTTTAAAATCCCCATAACATATGTTTTTCCCTGCCGTCTAAAATCCCTGCTGCCTATTTTCAATCTTACCTCCGTTCTGAAGCTTTTTCTTCACGTCTGCCGCCGTTCACAAACTTATCTTCTTGTTTTTCTTTTCCTCTCCCCAGTTGCACGCAATTTCCGCCCTGCAGCAAAAACAAGGGCGGCTCATTTTATCCGCTCTGTACAAAATGCCGCTCAAATCTGCATTTTCTGCCACAGTCTTCGTCCTGTGCCTCCGAATAGCCTCCACAATAACACCCGTTTCTTTCTCATTGTAACCGCACTCTCTGAGTATCGCGGATGCAATCCGCGCTCCTGCTTCCTCGTGGGGCGTCTCGTTTTCATACTGCTCATGCCTGCCGATATCATGCAGAAGAGCTGCGCCATAGAGAATTTCCTTCTCAAGTCCCAGCCCTTCCTCTAAATTTAAAATCATGGCAATTCTTGCCACATCCAACAGATGTCCCATATCATGACGACAGAATATCCTGTCTTGCTCTGCCGCTTCGTTCTGCTCCATATGCTGTAAAAACAGTGGATGTGCCAGTATATTGTTTACCCGCTTCATGGTTACCTCTTTCCTGCTTGTGATAGGAACGCCCTGCTCCCATAATCACGCCGTAATCATGCCAAGAGCCTGCTCACGCAGACGGCAGTCCTCCTCGAACACACCTCTCGAAGCCAGTGTCAGCGTCCTGCTGCCCGGTTTTTTCACGCCGCGCATGGTCATGCACATATGCTCTGCTTCCACCATGACCAGCACTCCCTTTGGTCTTAGATGCTGCATAATAGCGTCCGCAATCTGCCCCGTCATCCGTTCCTGTATCTGCAGCCTTCTCGCAAATACCTCCACCGTCCGCGCCAGTTTGCTCAAGCCCACTACCCTGCCGTCCGGTATATAAGCGATATGCGCTTTTCCATAAAATGGCATCATGTGGTGCTCACAAGTGGAGTAAAACACAATATCTTTTTCCAGCACAATGTCGCTGCCCAAACCGGAAAATGTCTTTTGCAGGTGTACGCCTGCGTCCTCAGAGGAACCTGCAAAAATCTCTTCATACATTCTTGCAATCCGCTCCGGCGTCTCCCGCAGACCCTCTCTGTTTATATCTTCGCCGATACCCTCCAAAATCATTCTGACTCCGGCTTCTATCTTTTCCTTATCCATGTCACACCTCCATGCTGAAGCGTTCTCTGCGCAGGCTGCTTCCTGATATTTCTGACGCTAACGCCTGCCTTTCTGCCTCTCCTCCACTACTTTTGCCAAACGTCCCAGATAGGACAGGGAGCCAAGGCAAAGTATGACGTCCGCTTTGTCTGCCAGAAGGTACGCCATCTCCAAACCCTCCTCCAGACTTCCTGCCGCCGTCACGTGGGGGTGGTATTCCTTTACAATCTGCGCCAGATCCATGGCAGACAGCGCGCGTGGATTGTCGGGCGGCGTTATCGTGATAATCTGCTCCGCATAGGCACAGGTTTCCGCCACCACCTTCTCACATTCCTTGTCCTTCAACATTCCCATTATATAAACAATTCTTTTATTTGTAAAATAGAAACGTATGGATTCTGCAAGTTTTTTGGCAGCCTCCTCATTATGGGCGCCGTCCAGAACGAGAAGGGGCCTTTTTCCCGCTATCTGAAACCTCCCCCCCCAGTTTGCGTCTGCAAGACCTTTCCGAAGCTGTTTCTCCGTCACGGCGTATCCGCACAGGGCAAGCC
>CAMWLB010000004.1 GCA_947174985.1 uncultured Lachnospiraceae bacterium
CTGTCATCTCCTCTGTCATGAACCACCATTTCCCGAATGTCGTCATTGTCCAGATAAATCAGAGAAAACACCGTCGCAGAACCTGTATCTTCCGTAACAACCTGCGCATAAATTTCTTTATAGGTAAGACTGCCTTCCTCCGGGGCAGGCGTCGGCGTTTCTGCACCGCCATCAGGCTGTACCGTGGCTTCCGGTTCCTGCACCTTATCTCCTTCTGCTGCATTATCAAAAACTTCAGAAGACGCTTCGCTATCCTTATTTTCATCCTGCACCGTTTCATTGCCTGCACTGCCAAGGGATTCCACAAGGTCTGCCGGTCTGGAAACATGCGGCGCTTCTCCGTTTATCGAGCTGCAGGCAGATAACAGCAGCACGAAAGGCAAAATGCCTGTCAAAATTTTTTTTCGCATAACTCTATCTCTCCTTTCAGAAACTAATCTACCATAAAAAAGCCTGGCATTTACCAGGCTTTTTCCATCGGAGTGACAAGATTCGAACTTGACAAATATCAGCCAATGCATTCGGTAAATATGCCATTTTGCAAATTTTATGACAAATTTCATGACAAAATACAAGCAATTAAATCTTAAATAATGACTATGTTCTCATATTCTTTTCACAGGTTCATTGTACCATATTTGCCATATTGCTACAATATTCGTGTCACATCTTTATTGTAAATGCATTATGCAAAAAAACGGCCGGAAACAGAATCTTGCTTTAAAAATGGCGATTCTGTTTCCGGATTTGCCTTTTACTTCCTGTCACTTATCCCCAGCAGGTAATCCGATGATACGCCATAAAGCTCACACAGCCCGTAAACCATTGCCACAGGCAGCACATTCCGCCCCGTTTCATACCTCGAATACACCCTCTGGTCAATCTGCAGAACCGCCGCCACCTGTTTCTGTCCGTAATCATGATCTTCGCGCAGTTCCCTCATCCTGCGCAGGTACTTTCTGTTTTCCATTGCATGTCCTCCTTTTCTTTTGCTGTAACAGTGCTTACAACCGGATTTTAACATGCATTCTACAGATAAGGCGTTTTTACTACCAAACTGGAATATTTTCCCTGAAATGCCATGGGAGAAAACTGCTTGCAAGGGCTCCATTGTTCATTTTGTAGGTTTTATTTTATAAATCTGTCCTTTAATTCCTTCAGCGTATCCCAGCCATACATTGATATGTATGCCACAACAAACGCTCCAAAGACCGCAAGCACTACATAATACCAAAGCAGCGTCACCCCGGCATATGCAACATATACCATCAGCGCAGCCACGGTAACGATTAAGGAAACAAGTATCACCAGCGCCTTTGTAGGCACCTTCTTAATCCCAGGCAAATCCTTAAGCACTTCCGTAATGAGGGACACGGCAAACGCCAGTGCCCCAAGAACTCCGATAATAATAACTGTATTTTCTGTTAAAACCTTCATACTCTTCTTTCCTCCATTTTCTTTATTTTTACATGTTAATTGATTCTGATGTCTGCTTTGTCAACCCAGCCATACACACCTTTCCCGTCACGGGATATACAGTGGTATGGGTGTGTGCCTTTTTCATTAAGCGCTGTTACCTCACAGGTACTTATTACATTTTTGGTTACGGCCGCCTGAGACGCCGTAGATGACTTATAGACTGGTCCCCCTGCAAAAGTCACAGTGTCGCCCTTTTTAATGGTTTTCAGTGCTTCCGGCGCAGTTGTGGCAATACTTTGTGCCTGTCCGCCTGCTGCAATGCTTCCGCCGCCCATCGCCGCCTGGATATCCTTCCGGAACTGTGCCATTGTCAGGCCATACTTGTTCCAGATATGCTCAACGTCACCATGGTTGCTTGCGATCCCTCTTTTATGTCCCTCGCTATGGCTGATGATGACGCCATCGGCAAGCGGGTTGAGATTATACTGTCTGCAGAGGTACGCAAACAGTTCTACCGCCGTCTTATACGTCTTGGTTACAAAGTCCTTTGTCGCTGCCGGATTCAAGTCCGTGAAGGAACTGCCGCCGGTATACTTTATCGTGTCCGGCTCTGTCATTTCCACGCCGATATGCGTATTGTTTCCACTGCCTTTGCTCCCGCTCCCGCAGTGCCAGCCGCGGCGGTTCCACGGAAGCAACTGCAGCACTGTGCCGTCCGCCTGCAATACTGCATGCACACATTTGTTTACACCGGCCTTGTTCCAGTTGTTTGCAAATACAGACGCTCGGGGCTGTGGGCAGCCAACGGAATGTATCATAAGACCTTTTACCGCGATTGTCCTCCCGCATGTGTAGCACGGGTTCTTTGTTACGATGTTCTGTTTAATGTTCATTTTTTATTCGACCTCCTATGTCATGTTTGAGAAATCAGACAGTGACCCGCACAAGTCCGGGTTTCCTGCCTTGATTTTCAGCAGATTTTCCGCTTTCGCTTTCCAGCAGTAGAAAGCAACCGCGGCAGTTGTCACGCCCCCGGTAAATGTCAGTAGCGTTCCCAGCTGGTAAATGTCTTTGAAAATAACCACCCAGACCCCCACGGCAAATGCTATGTAATAGGTCATCAGGATTGAAAAAAGCAGCACTTTTGTTGTGCCGCCTTTTCTTTCTGGGTGTTCTTTCAGTTCTTCTTTCCGTTTCTGGCGCCGCTGCCGGATGTTTTTGGCATTGTATAAAACCAAAATCGCACACGCCACAATAAATCCGATTACGAAAAACAGCAGACACTTCATTTTTCAGCCCTCCTATATTCCTATTCCTGCCCGAAGTAACGCAATAGCAATTCCTATTACGCCGGTTATGATAGCAGCAATCACCGTCCGTTTCAGCCAGCGGCTTTCCTCCTGCTGGTTTTTCAACTCCTGCTTTGTGTCGTCCAGTTCGTTTTCCAGCAATAGCAAGCGGCGTTCATTCTCGTACACTTTGCCTTTTACCTCGCCGTAACCATCCAGTTTGACTTCGATTGTCTTTAATCTGTCCAACACTTCCCGTTCAAAATTTTGTTCCATTCTACTTCCTCCTATCTTCATGAATTAAAACATAATAAAACACCGTTAAAATCACGGTGTTTCCTATTAAAACTACTTTATAAAAAATATTAGATTTCAGAAAAATAAATAGTAAACCGCATCCGAGCTAAAGCCAAATGGTAATTATGGTGCTTGAATCAATATACATTTTTATCATTCCTTTCTTTTGGGTTGTCTACTCATACAAATATATTGTTGCCCGCATACTGCAGCCATGGTTTACACCAACTCCGTTTGCCGCTACTCCTACACCCGTCACTGCTAACACTCCCGTGCTGCTGTTATAGCTGCAGGACAGTGTTGCAGTTGCTGTCGGCAGGGCACCGCTGCCGGCAACTGCCGTATTGAGACTGCCTGTCAGTGTACTTGTTACGCTGCCAATTGCAAAATTATCATTTCCGAGACTTGCCCAGTTATCGGAATATGCTTTTACATCAATGGTTGTGTCACCTGACACAGTACCAATGCTGACACGCTTTGCCTTAAAAGGGAACACTGTATCTGCACCTGCCCCTGTCTTATATCCTGTGATTTTTCCGTCGCTGTCTATGACAAACTGCGGCATTTTGCTCAAACTTTTGTTCAGCTTGGCGTATGCGTCCGCAAGTGCTCTCTGGCTTGCGCCCATTCCGTTAGAGGCATATCCGTCAGCTAATGCCGTTTTGTAGTTATCCGATAATTTCACATGTCCGAATGCACTGCCTGTTGCTTTTTCCTCCACATGGCTGATAAGTGTGGCTATTGCCTTTGATACCTTATTCATGATTATACTTAACTTTTCACCTGTTCTGATGTTTTCCAGAGTATCTGCCTGTCCAAACACCACGGTGGTGCTGCTGGAGTTACCATCATAGCCCAGCTTGTTATTCCAGCTCTTACGCTCCGTAGCAGTGATATGTATGGTGCTGTTGCCGGTATGCCCGTCAAGCTCTGCCTGCGGCGCCTTGCTGCCTATGGCAGATTCAAGCGCATCTACTACGCTTTCATTGTCTTGCATTGCCTGTGCAATTTCCCCCAGCGTGTCAAGGGTAGATGGCGCACCGTTAATCAGCTCCGCTATTTTTGTATCTGTGTATCCCGTAGCCTGCCTATATGTTGCATTGTCTTCCTTTTCTATTTTCTTTTCTAAGCTGTTTCCAAGTCTTTCAACGTCTTTTTTTGTTGCCGTCACCACTGCCGGGTCTACAATCAGCTCCACGCTGTCCGTGTTTGACAATGCAATTTCCATTGACAGCGTCATTTCATGCACCACGCCGTCCGTTATTTTTACCTTATGCGTTTCCGGTGTGTTGCATATTGCTATCAGTGTCCCTTCCGTGTCAAAAATTCCCATTTCCCTTATCGTAAATCCTCCGACGTCTGAAGGGATTACAGATTCTGTAATCAACAAGTTTTCCGATTCTTCGCTGACATAGCATGATTTTACACTGCCGCGCCATACCTCGTTTTTTAATGCTTCCATTTCCTTTGTCGGTGAGTATGCCTCTCCTCCCCCGTCCCCCACTGCAAACTCAGCAATGCTTACTTTCTTTTCTTCGTTTAATGCCTCAAACATTTTTTTCGTGCCCGAATCGGTCACAATCGTAAAATACGTGTTTTCCATGTTTTACTGCTCCTTCCTGATTGTCATTATGTTTTCATTTTTCAGGTATGCCCGCAGGCTTCCTTCTGCCGTGTCCGCCTTAATACTTTTTACAAGATAAGGTTTTACTTTTATGCTGCCTCCTACCTTCTGTACCGCTCCTGTTTTTACAGTTCCCGCTGACACTTCCAGCCTGTAACAGATTCCGGCACAGTGGGAACGTATATTTTTGCAAAATTGTATACTTCTTATGATTTCCCTGTCTGCGTCCTCCGTCAGTCCGTTGTTTCCAACAACCACTTGCACTCTGAATGTATATGGTTCTCCACCATACTGATACCATTCCAGCACGCTGCATTCACCAAAAACTGTTTTTACCAATTCTTCCACTGCAGCGGGTGTTCCTACCTTTTCATGCCATTGCAGCGTTTTTCTTACCATTTCCCTCTTTTTCTCGATTTCAAGGCCTTCATCATAATATGGAGTATTGATTTCCAGAGCCAGCATGTCCAGCATATTCTCTGGAATGTTATTTATAGATGAATAAACTCCAATATTACCGCAGTAGAAAAGTAACCTTTTTATTCCCTGACAAACTGCGTAGCTAAGTGCTTCCATTTCCGGACTGTGTGTTAGAAAATCTGGTAAAATATCCGCAATTTGGCTATCCTCTAACCTAATCATCCTCCAGCCCTCCGTAAACTATATTTACCCCCGTACACTTTGCAACACTTGTGGTTCCAACGGCTGTAAACTCCGGTGACTGGACAGTAACCCTCTTAGCCCCTGCGGCCATAACCTTTTGTATCAGGCATGAAGGATTAATGTCCCTTCCTATTTTTTCTGACTGCCATTCCTGATATAGCCTTACTGCATCATTGACCTTTTGCTGGATCGTCATTGCCGACGATTTATCACTGTCTGCTATGTAATAGGTAAACTCAATATTGTAATTTTCCGTATCTGGTGCCAGCACGGACACCCTGTCTGTCAGTGGACGGATATTGCCATTATCCATGACGGTTTTTACCTTTTCCAACAGCACATCATCCGGCAATTCTCCACTCTCACATATGAAGTATATGTGTACCTCCCCGGGACTTGGAGAAATAACACTTACATCGCTGATTAAGGTACTCACTGACTTCGTCCAATAGGCATATGCCTCTTTGGGACCAGCCACAGAACAGGAACCTGCCGAAAGGTAAATACGATCCTTCAGGCTGTCATCGTCTTCCTCTTCTGCACCGCCGCCTGTCTTTTCCGTATTTGACACTGCAGAAATATATGGCAGTGTATTCACCAACGTACTTAGTTCGCCTGCTGCCAACTCGTTTCCTTTTTTACCTGTATCTGTACATGTAGCCGCTACTTCAACTGATGTCTGTCCTGCCACTATTTCCGCATATATGTCTGTGGCAAAATAAATTTCATTACCGTTTGTCACCCTTGTCCCCGCCGGGATCACCACCGCAGACTGCATTTTTGTATCAATAGAAAAACGCAGAAGCGTGGTAGCTGCTTCCGCCTTTTTACGGCTAACCCCGCGAAGCGCTGCAAGATTGTCAAGATATTCACCCCTTGCATACTTCAAGAACCCCATCTTCCCAGCGTAATCCGCATACTGCATCGCCTGGTATATCTGCATTGTACAGGCATACATAATAAGCCTGTAAGGATTTGCCGGAGCCAGAACCGCGTTTTTCCCTGTAATCTCCCTATATTTTTCCTGATAATCATTTATCATCTGTGTAAGCACTTCATCAACTGTAGCATTATCGATAAAACTAAGGTCAGGAAAACTTTCTGTAACTACTCCCATACACCTATCCCTCCGCTTTTGCAAAATATATGTGCGGTTTAATCTGCCCGCTTATACTGGTTTCAAATTCTATGTCCTTTACCGTTACTCTGGGCTCATAAACACGCACCTTTTCCGTTATTTCCAATGCGAGCATATTTTGCGCAACATTTAATGGATAGCCTGCTATACTATCCAAATCAATACCAAACGTTCTATCCATTGGCAAACTGCCTTCCCTTATAGACAACAGCGTTTCAAGACACTTTTTCACATCGGCAAATTCTTCGTCAGAAAATCCATCACTGCTTAATTCTATATAAGACTCCATGGCCGCCTCCTATACATATTCCTGCAGTGTCAGAGTTACCTTTCCCTGCACCAGTTTTCCGTCCCGTATGATAATATCCCATGATTCACTCATATTCGTAATCACCCAGTTATGAATTCCTACCGAACGTCCGCCAAGAATAAATGGGTTGTTTTCGCCGTTTTCTATTGCCCTCTCAATCCTCTCCATTGTCGTCCTTGGTCTAATTCCATGACTGGCAGAGAGTAAAACCGAAAAACTGATTTCCCTTATATCCGGTCCCAAAAACTCCAACTGCGGTTTACCTCCTATAACAGCATGGTTCGCCCACCTGCTCTTTACAGTCTGCGTCATTTTTTGAATAGTAAGAACATACTCTGCACTCACCTCAAATGTAATTAGTTTTCCCAAATTTCCGATAACTGCCATAACTGTACCCTCTACTAATCCATATGTGGCAAAGACAAATGCTCTTCAATGCGTTCCAGCCTTTTCAGCAGTTCTTCCAGCGTGACCGTCCCATAAGCACACTGTAACGTAACCGCCCCTGCTTCCAAAACAATGTTCTCCGCCTTAAGCAAATAAGAACCATCATTGCAGACAATATAAGCCATTTCGTCAAAATCCTTCCTGTATCCGGCGTTTGCTTTTGGCAACGTGCCTCCTCCATAATAGGTTCCAATCACAAATCCCTTGCTGCTGCCATTTTCCAAATGCAGTGCAACAACCCTGTCCCCTATCTTTGGCATGGAATATTCCCCATTCATGGTAAGCATTGCCAAAGGCAGGGAAGCACTTTTGCTATCCTCATACATGACTTTTACCCGCCCCGTATCCGGATATATATTTGTTACTTTTCCAACCCTGGTAAACATCGTTATCCCTCCGGTATGGAAAGTTCCGTCCCCGCCCATATCCAGTGGCCACTCTCCGAACTGCACTTTCCATGTTCCTTTGCCACAGTCTCAATAACTGTTGCATTTGCGTTATAAATTACACCGTGTTTTGTCCCCGTCCCATAAAACTTTTTTGAAATTCCCCATAATGTATCTCCGCTCTTAACAACATACTTATTTTTCCCCGTTCCATTTTGTGAAGCAACAGACCCATGAACCAACATCTGAACCCTGTGCAGGGAAAGCTGCATCCTATATCCGCTTGTATCTATGCTGTGCCGGACTTCATCCACATAGTACTTCCCATCAAGACTTTCCAGTCCTGATATCCCAATACACTGCGTCGCAACTATCCTTATGTCTGCCTTCATGGTAATCTTCATGGTACAGATTTTGCGGTTAGCACTGTTTATTTTTGCCGCTGCCTGCAGTTCCGCATCGTAACGCCCGGAAGCCTGCACATTTAATGTATACATTCTTCCTTCAGCCCCCATTGTCACATGTATGCTGTCTTCTGCATCAGGATCCGTATAACTCAGTTCAACCCCCGTATATGTACCTTCCAAGGTTTCGCTGTAGCTCCATGAAAGCATATCCTCTTCTTTGATTGTCAAGGCTTCTTTCTTTTCTTCATATCGCCCGATATCAAAAATCACAATTTTATGGTTATACACCTTCATTCCCAGCCCATACTTTTCACACAGATCATATAAAAAGGCGCTGTCCGTCTGGTTATTCTGCTCTATCTCGCCTATCCGGATTGTATCTGCGTCATAATATAGAGACACTCCAGCCGCATGTGCTATTTTTGAAGCAATGTCACACACGGTGGTCTTTTCCCATGTATTTGTCTTTTTACGAGTTTTGAAGTCATCATCTGCCGGCACACTGACGCCTCCAATAACACAGTTTAACGGTCTTCCACTAAAAGAAATATCATCGGCAATAAAACTGCCACAGTCAAAAACCTCACCGCTGCCAGTCGAATTCCAGTTTGTAAGATTAACCTTTATTCCGATTTGTGCACCTTTTTGAGGTTTATGTTTGCCCAACCAGCTCTTATCAATGTTATGCACTGTAATTGACATACTGTCGGATTGTCCGCTTGCCACATCTGTGTAGGAAAAAGCAGTTGCCGCCTCGGCAATCTTTTCGCCAAGAAGAGGATTTGCAGTTGTTGCCGTGTACTGCATATCGCCTTCCGTATTCTTGCTGAGCGGAATAGAAAGCTCCGTGCCCGCCCATATCCAGTGGCCGTTAGCCGAACTTTTCTTTCCATGTGCCTTTGCCGTTTGCTCAATAATATCCACATTTGTATTATAAATTTCAGGATATCTTTTGCCACTTCCCAGATAAAGTTTTGCAATCCGCCACAGGGTATCACCCTGAACCACTGTGTATTTTTCTGCCGCAGTCACACCTGCGGCAGATACAGATAAATTTCCACTTTTTAAATTTCCCTTTGTCCCACTCGTCTCGCCATACGCGACAGCCAGAGAAACACTTCTTGATAATGCCATAACTACTGCCTCCAGTCCGGAAGATTACTGTTCTCTTCCGGTTTGTCATGGATCACAACTTCTATTCCTGCCGGAAAAACAAAATAGCCCAAAAGGTCCTGATTACACGTCATAAGAAAGGACATGTCGGTCTCATTCCCGTATGCTTCCCTTGCGATTTTATCCCATGTGTCACCGGATTTCGTTTTATATACTGCTGCCATGGTTACACTCCTTATGAAAAAGACACACGCCCGTGTGTCTTGATATACCGAGCCATCATCTCCTCAAACTCATCCTGTGACACCCTGAGCGCCGCCGTTAAATCTTCCTTGTCAGGAGCACTTCCATAAAACTGCAGCGTTGGCTTATATTCAATGGCGGGGGGCTGCCCGCCGCCAATATCGGCTCTATCCAGCACACTGTCCATTCCAAGCAGCCTCCCTGTCTGCTCCCATAGTGATATGGCATTCCTGCTCCCATTGATCGGTATTGCTGCTTCAGGTCCCTTTTCAGCAAAAGTTGTCAGAATAGGTTTGTTCCATATACCTCCTTCAGCATTCTGGAAAATAGGAAATCTGGCCGGCATCGGCAGATTAAGTCCTGTAATGGAACTGAAATTATATCCGGGATTCATTCGGATATTTACGTCCGCTTCCACTTCGAATCCCTGTGAAAAACACTCGTCCAACGCCGTCTGGCTCAGCGCATACACCCCTTCCACAACAGGGTATATCTTTTCACCGGCGGCCGCAATGCTCCCTGCCGAAGCCGCTGCTGCCGCTTCAGAAATACCATCTTCCACTGCAAATGCGTGCTCAAATCCACCGTTTCCCAGCATTTCCATAATATATTTATAAAAATCGCCATAGGATTCATTATCTGCAATCTGCATGCCAAGGATATAGCCTGCAGATTTATAGTCCCGGTTAGCCATGGCATCGAGCAGTTTAAAGTCGGCAAGACCCTGCATCATAAAATCCGGCATTTCAACTCCCATTTCATCCAACTGCTGTTTTGTGACTTCCATTTCTTTCGCGAGCTCCTGCATTGGTTTAAGTAACTGTGATATAGCCATCCGTGTTTCTTTGTCCAATCCACTATCTGCCAGTTCAGCCAACATAGAATCCCAGTACATGACCGGGTTCATCTGCCATGCATATTCACCATACGACGCATACTCTTCCAGCAATTTATCTGCCGCCTGTAGATAACTTTCTATTGCCGGGTCAAGTTCCCCCGCATACTGCCCACGGATAGTTTCCAATTGTAAATTAAAAGCCTGCGCCTGCAGTTCTCCTATATTTGACAGATATTCCTCCTTAATTCCCTGTAGGGCTTTCTGATATTCCTCTTCTGTCAGGTAGTCCCCTGCCTCCCATGCCGCCTGTATGGCAGCGTAATTTCTTGCATAGGATTCCTTATATGCCTCCGACGCCGCATCCACCTGCTTTGCAAGCTCCTCCTGCAGATTCTGAAAGGAATCCACCGTAAGGCTGCCCCCGCCTGCGTATTCCATCTGAAGAAGGGAAAGTTGCGCATTAAATTCACCCGCCGCCAGTTCCTTCTCAAGCCTTGCCATCTCAGCCTGCAGGTTTGCAATCACCTGTGTCTCATGGATATCAAGCAATCCGTCATTAAAGGCTTCTGTAACAGCCTCGTTCAGACTACTTCCCAGCGCAGACAGTTCATCATACTTGTCTGCATAAAACTGGTTTACCTTTGCCACTACATTCTGCCCTTCCAAATCCGCCTCGTCAAAAGCAACGGAAAGATTCAGCGACACTGCATACTGTGCCTGTAATGCATATGCCTGTGCCGCATCAACATACTCCGTAATTGCCTGCTTATAGGATTCCTGCTCGTCCGGTGTAAGTTCCATGCCGATAGAGATTTTCCAGTTCATTTTGTCAATTTCTGCTACGGCATCCTGCATTGTGGCAGCAAAGCCTTCCAAATCCTCAAACTCTTCAAGCGCCTTCTTTACTCCCTCAAGACTGCCGTTACTGACAATGTATTCTGCTACCTTCCGGATATCCTCCATGGAAAGGGCAATGTCACCAAAATGTTCTGCAAGGTTCCTGTCAACAAGCCTCTGTTCCCAGTGCTGATATGTCCTGATTGCCGCCACAACTCCGGCAATGGCGCCGGCTACAGCAATCAGAATCCATGTGGTTGGTGAAAAACTCATAAGTGCAGACACGATATGAGTCAACGTGGAAGCTATCTTGTATGTGATAAGAGCCGCCCCGATCCCCTCAATGGTTCCGATTAAGGCATCAGGGTTTTTCATAAACCAGACTCCGATGTCCTTTAAAAAGCCAAAGAAAGATAATACGGGCTTACTATATTTTTTAAGCTGGCGCTGCAGCGTCGGGAGAGCAGTTTTTATGTTTTTAATCCACATACTGATCCCATCTGCCCCGCTAAGGTACTCTGTAGCCTCGTACAGTTTGTCTGTAATAGAGTCAACTGCAAAAAGGTATGGTTCCCTTAACTCCTCATATGCTGCAATACCCAGTTCTGACAAGGCATTTTTCATGATCTGCACCCTGCTCTCCGCAGTTTCATAGCGTTTTCCCGCTTCTATGGCAAGGGCACTGTTTTCCTCCCATGCCCGGTTTGCCACGGCAATGGCGTCTGACATAAGCCCTTCCCCGCCCGCAAGTGCCAGAATGGTGTTGCTCAGTCGGATTTCATTCAGTTTCATATCGTCCAGAATCGCAATGGCAGATTTTCCATTTCTCTCCGTATTATTCAGACCGTCAATAAAAGCAGACAGCGCAGCAACCGCATCTTCACGGAATACCTGGCTAAATTCTTCCCCCGTCATTCCAGCAACAGCCGCATAATCTTCCAGCGCTTCCGTATCCAGTTCAACAGCAAGCTGCATTTTCTTTAACAGTTTGCTCATGGTGGAACCACCCTTCTCCGCTTCAATACCAACAGAGCTCATTGCCGTGGCAAGCGCCAGAATCTGGGATTCACTCAGCCCTACCAAGTCACCGGTCGCGGCAAGGTTTGTCGCCATGGAAACAATATCTGCTTCTGTTGTGGCAAAATGATTACCCAAATCCACGACAACGGAACCAAGCCGCTCCCAGTTGTTGATCCCATCAATGTCATAGTCATCCATGGACACAATATTAGCGAACTTTGCAAGGGCAGTTGCCGCCTCTTCCGCGCTTAAGTTTGTTGACACGCCAAGGTTAATCATGGTCTCCGTAAATTCCGTCAGGCTTTCGTTGGCAATGCCAAGCTGCCCTGCAATCTCCATGACTCCCGCAATTTCTGAAGCACTTGAAGGAATCGTGCGGGTCATTTCAAGAATATCTTTCCTTAAATCAGCATATTCTTCCGCCGTCGCGTCCACAGTCTTTTTTACACCGGCAAAGGCAGATTCAAACTCACTGCCCTCTCGCACTGCCGCCGTTGTCACTGCCGCAATTGCAGCACCTGCCGCCGCTGAAGCAGCCGCAATTGCGGAAAAGCATTTCGTTCCCATAGACATAATACCGTCAAAGCCCTTGTCCAGTTTCGAAAAACTCTTGTCCAGCGCCCTGAACTGGTTTTTCATCTGCAGATTTGCAGAAGTCAAGCTGGAACTGAAAGACTTATCTATGACGCCTGCTATTCTGATTGCCATTTGATATTCTTTTCCTTTTATTGACAACCTCTGTCACCTCCGTTACAAGTTCCAGTAAATCCGTTACAGGCAGGGCATACAGCTCAAACAGCCCTGCCTGCACAGCCATGGATAATTCGATTACTATTTTTTTTAATTTGGGGACATCGCCCGGTCTTAGTCCGAGCCAAATAAAAAAGACGTCACCCTGTTCTTTATTTTTATTGCCTCCTTTGGCGGAAGCTGGGTAAAGAATTCAACAGGCATTTTTGCCGCCTTTGCAGCAATATGGCAGGCATACTCCAGCGACACCTCCGGCATAACGTCAATAATGCCCGTGGATGTCCTTGCCATAATCTTGTTTACGGCAATCATGTCTGCACCTGTCAGGTCTTCCATGCCAGATAAATCAACCTCAAAATATTGTTTTCCCTCAAAAAAGTACGGTTTGTTGAACTTTACAGTCCTGTTCTGCCCGTATTCCCACTCTCCATCGCCTATTTTTTCTGTCTCTGCCAAGGCCACAGAATCATTAACAGCGTTTTCCATTTTTTCCATCAGCTAAATGCCCTCACTTTCTCCAAAAGGTCTTTCCCGTTTACAACAAACACGGAATTCAGTTTGTCATATTCCAGTTTTGTAACGCCACCGACCTCAATCATAATGTACATAAGCTCCAGCGTGACACTGGATCCCATCTGTTTTCCAAGCTCATAGTTGCCGGGAGTAAAACTCTTCAGCCGTCCGCGCTCCACGATACGCATGCCCTTATAGTCCACTGCACCGGTGCTCTTTACGGTTGACTGTGCAGAAGCCCTGAATGTCAGGTCAACCAGCTCAGAAGGATTCATAAGGGTAAAGATATCCTCATCCAAAATACGGAAAGGCACCTCCTGCGTCATGGAAGAGTACATGCCGGCAATACTGGTATCATAACTGCCAAGAACCCCGGCGCCGCTTACCTCTTCCGTGATTGCCTCAAACGAAGGCAGTGTAACAGAACCAGAAACGCCTATCAGCACATTTCCATTGTGATACACATTGTAATTATTGATAACCTCAGGTACATTTGCAATTGTGCTCATACTCATTCACCTCCCAAAGCCGCCTCAATCATGGACGGGTCAAATTCAAGCACATTCAGTATATCCTCTGCCGGTGTAAACGGCGCAAGATACTGACGGAATACAATTTTTCCATCAATTACTTTTTCCGTCGGGTTGTCGTCCTTACTGTAAACCATACGAATCCCCGCACATTTCCCCTGCGAAACAAGGCTGTTTCCACGCACATTTTCCGAGTCAACAATGGATTCTATCAGCCTGTAGTTTGCGGGACTGTCAACCTTTTCCAGGTATGTTGTGATGAAACTGTTTCCCCACCATGAAAAAAACCTCCTGCAGCTAATCCAACGGTCTTTCGGGTCCGTTATGGCAGGGTATGCCGCAGTATTGTTTCCCCATGATCGGAATCCGTTTGTGTTTACTGCTGTCACAATGCCGGCGCCATTCAGCTCATTCGCCTGATTTATGTCAAGGTTTATTTCTTTTCCACCATGTGTAACAGTAGCTGTAATTTTAAGTGCATGGTTTGACGGAGACAAGTTTGGCACGCTGTCATTATTGTAATCCGTAAAGCAGGCCATCGCTGCATAAATGGCGGAATAATACATTACCTTTTCCCCACATTTAACCATCGGCCACACACAGATAGTATGCGCTGAAGAAAAACCGCTTTCCGCTTTGACGCTTTCCGCAGCGGTGTACACTCCAGCTTTTTCCGTATCAATATCCACAATGCATTCGCACTTAAATATTCCATTTACATCCGCACACTTTTCTGCAAGCGCAAGCCCTACAACAGGAATATGTGACCAGCCGGGTGCAAGAAGCAGCCCCGGCGTTACACCAAATGCCGGATATACCTTCCTTACCAGTTCAATTCCTGTTTCCTCTCCGGTTTCTGTGTCATAGTGCCCTATAATGTCTTCCGCAGATACCTTTTTCGCATCCAACATACTGCCTGCCATTTCCAGTGTTGTGACGCCTTCCTTTATGACCGTTACCACCAAATATCCCTCACTGTCAAAAGAAACCGTATAATCCTCCCCTTGGACAAGGCTGCCCGCCGTAAGCCCGTCAAGAAGAATTCCTTTCTTTGTGGATACTGCCTGCCCATCCACGACTGAAAGCTCCTCACTGTACGCTGCCTTATGAACAGCTGGATCAAGCACGTTACAGAGCACCACAGGACCAACCCCAAAAACCTTAAAGAAAGCGTCCACTGCCTGACACAGCGTATAGTTTTCATAATCATTGGAATAGCCGACCGCCTCACATGCTTCTGCAAAAGTGTTACACAAAAACAACCTGTTAGCCGCTGATTTTGGATCTGACGCCAGATTAACCGGTGCTGTGCCGAAAATGACCGGTACGCCGCTCATGTTTGATACGGGTGTTGAAATACTTGTCGGATTCTCCTGAATCCGTACCCCATGCATGTATGCCATTTATTTTTCCTCCTGAATAAATTTTTGTGCTGTCTGTGTGTATATTTCCCACATGACGCCTTTTTTTCTGTTTAATGCCTTCATTGCTGACGGCATATCCTTTAAAGGTACAAACAGCCTTTCCATTACAGGAAAACGGCTGATGCACTCCAACGCCTTTTGTGGCAGGACTCCGCCCTTGAATACCGTGGAATGTCTCACCACTCCCGTGATGGTAGGCCCCAGATACATTACGTCTTCTGGCAACTTTGCCGCCTTCCCCAGTCCTTTTGTTCCCGCTTCCGTTTTAGGCTCCGTTAATTCTTTTTTGCTCATGCAAGCGAATCCTCCTTTCTGATCGCCGGTATCCGAAAAGCCATGCCGCAGGCACCGAAAAAGTACGGATAGTACATATCTTCACGCATGACCCACTCAAATTCCCCGGCGTACACAGCTCTGCTGTTTAAACACGGATTTTCGTGAAACCTCTCATAAATTTTCTGTATAATATTCATTACATCCCTATGCCCCTGCGCATCCGCTGAATCGTCCCATGTGCCGATAACCATCGCAATCTCCACTGTGTTGAAACTGTCCCCTTTTCCGGAATCCCCGCCACTCGCAAGCCTGACAATCACATAAGGGTACGGTTCGTCCTCTTCATCGGTCTGGTTTACAGGAATATTCTGCGCAAACACATTGAGCGGCACGCGCCCACCTGAAGGCGTCCTGTACAAAAGCCCTCTAAACATGCTTTTTATCTCTTCCACTAAATTGTCCTGCAGCATAAGCGGTGTCATGGCACGCCTCCTACTTTAAAAATTTCTTCATCTGCTCTTCTATGTTTTTTTCCAGAAGGTCATACATTCCTTCAGAGACCTCTTCCTTGTACACAGTCTCCTCCATTTTTGGCGTGGATATGGAAAGCAGTGACCGAAGAAGTTCCTTTCTCGGATTTGACTTCATATGTTCACCGGGTACACGCTGTGCAAGCGCCATGTGCCCGGTAGGGTATCTGACAACAAAGCCCTTGTACTTATCCCCTGACGCCCCCGGTTGCAGGGCAATTCTGGAAAGTCTAGAACCCCGTAAAACCCTTGCCCTTACCCATTTGGGAGCCCCCTTACCACCGGGGTAATAAGCCCCCGGCTGCACATGGAAATCAAGCAGTTCATTCACTGGTCCCTTTGCCCTTATCGTGGAAGATAATTTTCCTGCGCTTGCCTTTTCTATGGAATTTGCTTTCCTGATATCAGACTTATTCCCTTTTTTATAGCGGTAACGGGATTTTGCCTCATCTGCCATGCGGCTTTCCGTCTGCTTTGCAGTATTGTTAATGGCATTGCGCAGTATCATTTTTGATTTGTCTCGAGCCATGTTAAGTGCTGACTCTATTTTTAACAAATCTTCCATCTCCACCTGTATATGAATCATGATTTGTTTGCCTCCAGACACAGGGAATAGATGCCGTCCTCATTGACGGCATCCGATATAATGTATGTTTTTCGGTCAAAGACAATCGACCTTCCCACTGCAGGCAGGGGGCCGAAATCCTCCGCCTTGACATAAATGAGCAGTTCCTTCAGAAAAACGCCGTCTGCTTTAAAACTTCTGTTATACTGGTACCTTTTTTCCCTGTCAATCAGTTCGTTATTGTCCACAATGCAGGGCATTTGCTCCCCATTCACCGTATGCATGTCAGCAAACTCATCCATATTCAGAAATATAGTTCTGTTATCCTGTGATACCTGCTCTTTAAATGTCATGATATCCCTGTTGTTCCTCCATTCCAGCTTATGTATTAAGAAATCCTGCCCACAAGCCCGCTCATTTGCACCGTTTCTGAAACTGCGCCTGCAAGCCCCGGTGTTGCTGCCACAGGGGACGCTTTCACAGAGTTAGCCTGTTTTCTGTCCCATGTTGCCGTTCCAGCATCTATCCATGCTGCAACCATGTCCGGATTGTTCGCCGGAAGATATTCACCCGGTTTGTACTGCCGTGAATTATACAAAATATATGCCCTTGCAACCAAGACGGAAATCCCTGCCTCCTCCTCACTGACCTTTTCTTCAGTTTCCGGATGTTCTGTTCCGTCAGTTTCTTCCGCTTCTGTCTTGTCCCTGCTGACGGCTTCCGCCTCTTCCTCTGGTTCGGATACAGGTTTTTCTGCTTCCATATCCGCCGCCTTTTCTTCCTTCTGCGGATCCTGCGCATTATTTTCAGTGGCTGCTGCATTATTTTTCTTGTTATTCGTTGTTCTTGCCATGGGTCCTCCTATCCCAGCAGTTTGACAAGAATTGTCTCTGTGCCTGCTGCCGATTGTTCCGCTGCGTACCCCGCCGGCGTACCGCTTTTCGTCGCTGTAATGCCGCTTTCCGCAAAATATACCGCGGTTCCGAAAGAAATCTCATCTTCGTCTTTTTTGTCTATCCTGTACACGCCGGTTACATGGACAGACCCTTTCTCACCGGGATTAATAGAAGTTCCTGCCACGGCAATCCTCGTCCCGAGGTCAATAATGGTATTCGCCTCAATGACAGAATTCCCACTGTTTATATAATCGAGGCTTTCACCTCTCTGCCAATAAACTGCTTTCATCATGCTTTTCCTCCTCGTAATCAGTTAAAAGGGCTCTTAATGACTGTGCCCGGGTTCTTGATGGCACCACGGTAATCCATAACACTGATACCCCAGTCCAGATAAATATCCCACACAAAGCCAAGTGTACCAGGCGCCTCCATTCTGCGGATGGTCGGGATTTCCTGTCCGTTCAGATAATCAACTTCAATGAAATCCGTGTCATCCTTCGCCCCAAGCAAAAACCACGGCATTGTATTTCCAAAACCGCCACAGAGCACATTGATAGTCGGGTCCTCTACAACATGAATCTGGTTTGCATAGCGGTACAGAGGATTCACTGCCTGTGTATTTTCAGGGGTATGTATGGTAGGACTGTTAAACAGCGTGTAAATGTCAAACGCCATTCCTGAAGGAACCACGATGGTTTCAGGACGAATAATAATTGCCTCATTAAACTCGTTTGTCTGGGTCTGCAATGCCATAATCATGGCCTGCATAGAAGCCGACGTGATTCCGGTACCGGATTTCATCAGGTTTCCATGTACGCTGGAAAACAGTACTGTCCCATCGTAAACGGCGGGATTATTCACCATAACCTCATACACCTGTTTGTTTATTGTCTTCCTTGCACTTGCGGCATATCTGGCAGGCACGCCGGTAATAAGGTCTATATCATCATTGATGAATGCCTGTCTTGTAAGGGTAAACTGCCTTCCATATGTTTTCAGTTTTCTCGTTGGACGCTTTTCATCCTTGAAAACATCATGTTTCAGTTCTCCGCCTTCCGGAACTTCGAGAAATTCCCCCGCCGGGCCGGCAAGGTAATTGTTATCATGGGTCTTAAAATCCTTTAAACTGCCCTTCTTTGTAAACTGGTCAAAGGTAACAGCCACCTTTTTATGCCCTTCCACGTATGCCTTGTTGATAGCATTGTCCAAAATGGAGGGAAAAGCTGCCGTCGGGTTAAAGAACTGACGCAGCGCCATGTTGTACAGTTCATCGGAAGAACGGCGCCCAAGCCCGCTTACACCTTCCCCGGCCATACACTCAATCGCTAAATCCCTCAGGGACATATGCATCAACTCTCTTGCTCCCTCTGCCGGATGTTCAACGGCAATTCCTGAGCGCATTACCAGTGCGTCCCCCGCTGCCTGACGGAATTTGTCCTGCTCGTCCACGGTAACCTCCGCACTTCCCCTTACCGCAATGGGTGCACCCTGCGCCCTCATACTGTTCAGGATTGCCGCTCTTACGGTATCAATCGTCGTTCCCTCATTCAGATACCTTTTCATATCCTCGTCGGAAACATCAAATTCCCGGCAGAGCGATGTAATTTCAGCACACCTCTGCCGTTCTGCTTCCCTTGCGCCTTCTGATTCGTTTTCCTGCCCCTGGCCTTCGGCTTCCTTTCCGCTTTCCAACTGCAGAATGGTGTCCACCTGTCTCTGCAGGTCGTTAAATTCTGCCTGTTCTTCCTCGGTAAGCGCCCTTCCGGCAGCTTTTGCCGTATTTAACAGTTCCTGCTGGCGCCGAATCAACGCTGCTAAATTCATAACCTTCTACCTCCTGATAAAAAATTTTTGTTTATTTGGAGCTGCTTTTCATAATAGTAAAAGCTGCCTACTCCCTTTTCCTGTAAAATCTCCTCATGTCCGTCACTCTCTCCGCCGGAACGCCCAACCCCGACAGTCGGGTCTGCCGGTACACTCACAATTGAAACCTCAAACGGAGTCCAACGCTTTGCAATATTACATGGCCCTGTAAAGCGCCCGTCGCCGGATTTCTGGTTGGCTGCCAAAGTCTCCCATTTTGATACGATATAACCGACGGATACCCCCTTAAGGGTTTCCCCGAGAACTTTCCGGTAAATTACTTCTGCCTCGGAATCCGTATCAAATTCAATTTCCGCATAGCCACGCCTGTTATCTACCCATGCCCGCAGGATTTTTCCAATCACCTTATTCCGGTCATGGTTAAAAAGCACAACGCCAATGGAATTTAACCTCGACAAATCTGCATCTCCGTCTGTGTGGGACAGGATTTCAGTTCCCCAGCACCTGTTGTAAGGCTCCTCCGAGGAAAAAGAAAGCGTGAACTTCCGCTCATTTCCTGTCCCATCCATTCTCTGAATACTGCATTCCGTCAGGTAACGGCGGATGACACCGTCCTTTTCCTCATTCCCCTTTTCCTGATTTTGCCCTGTCTCCACTGTCCTCACCAGTGGAATCTTCCTGTGTTTCGTTTTCCTTGATTCCAAATAAGACACCTCCCATGTCAACTCCTTTTTCTACCCCATATGCAATTACTTCCGCCATGTCGTCAATCTGGCTCCTCCAGTCGCGGCCATTTTCAGCGGCAATCTGCTTATAAGTTTTCTGCCCTGTTTTCAGTGCCGTCATATTAGCCTCTGATTCCTTTTTGGGATCTATCCACGGCTTCGGCTCCTGAATCCACTCGTGCTCCAGATACCTGTCCTTTTCTTCCCAAAACCGCGGAATAGAAATTACGCCACAGAGGACGGCGGAAATGACAAAGGTTTCATATATCTCGTCCAATATTTCTACCAGCAGCTCTTTATCTTCCTTGTAGGTCAGGTCATCTTCAATAAGACCCTGCCTTGCTGATGAATAGGTGCTTTCCGCCATATCCCTGCTGGTAGCTTCGTAACTGATTCCCTGTCCTGCCCCGACAAGTCTCTGCTGCAATTTTGTGAAATTCGTGGCATCGTTTCCCTGTCCGGAAGGATTGACCGTCTGAATTTCATCCCCAACATTCATTTCTTTAATCATGCCGGGACTGATTGTCTTTCCTTCGTAAGACACCCTTTTCTCGTCCGTATTTATGGTGCCCCTGCCTATGCCGGTCGTCGGATACGTTTTCTTGATAAAGATTGCAAGACACGCCTCTATACGCTCTTTTACCGATACTGCCGTAATGAACTCATTTACATCACGGATTCTCGGAATGGTCGGCGACATATCAGAAATTTCCCTGAGTTGTGAAGGACGCTTCTTGGTAAAATAGAAAATAACGTCTTTTGCTTCCACATACACCGGTTCTCTCCTCATATACCCATCAATATCATACTGCCTTATGTAATAGCCAACCGGCTTGTTGAATTGATCGTATTCTATCCCGCCTGCCACTTTATGTCCTGTCTTCTTTGCCTGCACAGTCTCAGTGTCCAGTTCATCCACTTCTATCATCTGGAGTTGGAAAGGAACAACCCCCTCCCGCGTGTACCTCTTTACAAACAGGATTCCCCCGTCAACCTTTTTTCTCTCTACAGCCATCCGTATCATCTGGTTAAGGCTCTGTGTGCCCGTCACATCACAATTCTGCTTTTTACACCATTTTTTCCATGCCATCTCAATCTGTTTGTTAATCTCAGGGCTGTCCGTTTTAACCTGAATTCGGTACCCGCCTCCAACCACATTCCGTTTAAATGCACCTATAACGGAATTCATAATGTCGCTGTTCCGTTCAAGGTCTCTCGCCCTTGCCCTGATGTTATCGCGGCTGTACCTGTCCGTCTGCTCTGCAGAACTGTTTATTGCCCTCCAGTTCCGGTTTGTGCCGTCATAAGACCCTGCGTCATAATTTTTCCTAAGTTCATCATATGCCTGCCTGTACACTTCCCTTTTATAAGCCGCTGCAGGTGATACTGCAGCAACTATACTGTCTATCAGTCCCATGCACCCTCCTATCTCCCCGAAAAAACGCCAACATAACAGTCGTCAAACAGGCTTCCTGACTTTTCCGTCATAAGCTGCGCCGTAAGGTCATTTTTGATATCATACAACTGCTTTAAGTCAGCCCTTGTAAGGCTTCTCGAACCAATCTTATAGGACTGCCCGCCAACTGCTATCGCCATAATTGCCGCATTTACACTATCCAGCATTTCCTGTACGCCTGCAGGTTTTTTTTCATTGTTTTCCGCCATGTCCGCTCCTTCCTATATCCATTTTTCATGCGTTTTTATCCACTGCTCTTCAGGCTGACTGTTATCCTCCGGTTCTGCTACCCGGTTCGGCACCTCCTGTCCTGAAAGATGCAGAGTGCGCACGCCCAGTATGTCCGCTGCTGCCGTTGCGTACACTTCCGCGTCAAGATAATGGTTGTCCGCATGGCTGTGCTTGGGCTGCCATACCTGTTTGGTTCCTCCGCTTCCCTTTACATTGACCTTGTGCTCACTGGTAACCTGCTCCGCGTATTCCATGTCGCAGCCGCTATAAACCATCCAGCTTCCCCTTCCGTTTTCCCTGCGCATGCGTCCGGCAATCATATCCTTATACTTACCACCGTCTACCAGAACAAGGGTCATTCCATAAGCCCTGCTGTCCGCCTTGTTGATTTTGCTCAGTTTATAATGACTAAGCTGCGCATGACTGGAACCCTTGGCTGGAAGCGCATAATCCGTGTGCATTGCGCAGAAATCATATACAGTGTCCGTCTGATCGCCGGAGTCAATCAGGCACAGGTTTACAATGATAGGTTCTTTCTTTTCCGTCTTATATTCCGTATTCATGACAACATCAATTTCCGCAAAGGAAAGCGCCTGCCCATGGGCTATGTTCTGGCTCGTCAGATAATCCCCCCACGCACGTATAGTCCAGTACAGGGAGTTTTCCTGCACATCAACCCCCGCCGTAAGCATTTTTGCCCACGAAGGCACCACAAACTGTGGAACTTCCGTCTGCCTGTCCATGACAAGCTCGGCACTCGTCTTAAGTTTTGTATCCTCCCATGGTTCAGCAAGCCATGAGTTCACAAAATTCTGAAAAGAATCAGGATCGTCCTTTGTTAAAAGGAACTCCTTGATAATGTCTGCCCAGCGTACAAACGGACTGTACAGCGTATTTATCCAAAACGCCACGTTTCTGGCATACTTTGTATTACGGCGCACCACACGCCATTCGCCACGCTTCAGCATGCCGTGCTTCGCATTGTCTGTAATAATGCAGCCACATTCCTGACACACATACACGGCAAATTCTGCCCTGTCCGCATACCCCATGCTTTCATCATCAGGGAACCTTATGTTTTTAAACCGGAACTCTATGTATTCCCCGCAATGTGGACAGGGGACGAAATAATGTTTTTCAATGTCAGCCTCTTCCTTTTCCTTCCATATATGCCCTGTTTTCAGCGTAGGGGTGCTTGTAATGTAAATTTTTTTGTTATGGAAAGTTTTCGTCCTCTCTATCGCCAGTTTGACCGGATCTGCTTCCTTACCGCTTGCCCCCGGATATTTATCCACCTCATCAAGGAAGAGATAACGGATTGGCTTGCTAGCCAGCCCTGACGGGGAATTGGAACCGGCAAGCGTAAGGTACATTCCATCAAACTGCAGTTCCAAAAGGGAAGAGTTATTCTCGTCAAATTTTTTAGCCAGAATATCAGATGTGTGTAGCATGGGCTGCAGCCTGTTTTCCGACACTGATTTTGCAAGTGTCTCCGTCGGATATACAATCATTGCCGGCGCAGGGTCCTGCGACACGGCATATCCGACCGCGTTCTGCAGTGCCTCCGTCCCTCCTATCTGTGTGGATTTCACAAAAACAATCTTCCACGTTTCATAATTATTGAATTCGTCCATCACCCCAACAAGATACGGCGTCACGCTGTTATTCCACGGTCCCGGCATGGCTGAAGATTTGGGGTCCAGCACCCTGTATTTTTCCGCCCATTCCGACACGGTCATACGCTCCGGTGGCTTTAAAAACTGCAGAGCTTCCCACAGGTATGCCGGTATAGAAACCTTTTTACGCCCTGCCACTGTCCCCCTCCTTTTCCTCCACGCTGAACTTCAAGACAAAATTATTGAGAAGCCTCTGCACCTCATTATGCAGTTCATTTTCAAGCTGTCTTACCTCCACAGGGTCAGCAAATCCTGCCAAACGCCCAGCCAGACGGCTCGGCACGGACATGGCAAACCTTTTCAGGGACACAAAAAAACGGCTGTAATCCAGTTTAACCTCTTCAACTGAAATATACTTGCCAGCCGCAATTTCCGTCCGAAGGCGGTGTAATTCCCCCTGTGACTCCTTCAGTGCCACTTCCGCACGGAGTTTTTGTTCTTTTAGTTTTTTCTCTGTCTCTGTTTTGGATTTTCCATACGCCTTATCAGAAAGGTACTTTATATACTTTTGAACTGTTGGTACCATTTCATACCTGCGCCCGCTCTTTGTTTCAACAGTCTCCAAAACGCCGTCCTGTGTAAGCTGTTGTATTCTTCGCACACTAAGTCCAAAAAGGTCTGCTATCACTTTAACATCGCATTGATTTCTGCTGCTGCGCGCCGTTTTTCCCGTCTCTGCCATATTCACCATCCTCTGGCAATAAAATGGGCGGCACCATTCTGTATGGTTCCGCCCGTCTGCTAACTTTCCACGATACTATGTTACCACATGTCCGTGTGCTCTTGTGTGCTATTTGTCAAAAAATGACTTTTTTTATTCCTCTGCGTAACGAAATGCAACTTCTTTTTTGGTTTTTACCGGAGAAGATACCGCGCCTCCCCAGCCCCGCATTTCTTACCTCTCTCAGAAGTACCTTTTGCCCCCTGGAAGACCGCAGCGCCTAGTCTTTTAGCCGTTTTCTCCGGTTTTCTGTCTCGCCTCCCATCTGTGACAGCCTGACCGCCGTCATTTTGCCTATGTATATACGTGTACATAGTCCAAGCTACACAGCGCAAAGGCGAAACACACCATACTATAAGTACAGTTTATATATAAGACTGCTGCCGGTGCCTGTTTCCATGCTAAACGAATCCGTGCAACTGCTACCGCACACAGGCATAACAAAAGGCACCCTTTACAGGATGCCTTACTGTATGCTATAATTCTTATACAGTTGGGGCGGCTTTGGTTCGCCGCCCTTTCTGTTTACCCCTTGGCTGATTTATTCAGCCTTTTCTTTTTGCTTCAGTTCTGGGAACTCAATCCCCAGAATGTCCGCTAATGCCTTCAAAGCTTCGTACTCTGTACTTCCCTTTTCAGCTTCACGGTTCAAGAAGCGTTGCATTTCTTCTTTAGTCATATTATCCATTTGTGCTCCTTTCTCCCTTTCGGGTTATTAGCCCTTTATCCCTTGGACTAATAACAGTATAATCTATTATTGTGTGTTTGTCAATAGTCTATTTTCATGTATCTTCATTTTTATCAATTTTCTTTTTGTATTCCATAATTTCCCACGTTTGACAATTTAACAGATTGCATAAATTAGCAATAACTTCACAAGTGACATTTTCGTTTTTTGTAAGTTTTGCCACTGTGTTAGAATGGATGCCGTTATTTTTCAACCATTGTTTATTATGTCCTTTTCTCTCTAACAATTCCCACAATCGGGAAAAATCTATAATTCCATTCGTTCCATAGGGCATTTTATTTATAGTTCCGCTCATGATTTCACCCCTTCCTTATTATAATATATGATAATAGATTTTTGTTTTTTTGTCAACGTCTATTTTTGTGTAGCAAGTTGCACAATTGTTCCTGTGTCCGATTCATCTATTTTTGTGTATTATTGCATATTTACATTTCGTCTATTACCGTGTATTATTTAATTACAGCAAGCAACACCCAATCAAAAAAACAGAAAGAAAGGTTAAAAGGTGTATATTATGGCAAAGTATTTTAAGAATGTAAAGAGTTTTGATGATTTAAAGAACCAGTTTAAGGCGCTGGCAAAGAAAAACCACCCAGACGCAGGCGGCGACGTTGAAACCATGAAAGAAATCAACTGCGAATATGACGCGCTTTTTGTTATCTGGAAAGACCGTTACAACAAGGCAGAGCCCCAGAACAGGACAGAGGAAACCGCAGAAAGCACACGCCGTCAATTCTATACAGAATTTGGATGGGAAGGCAATAACCACGACTGGAATCGCAGTTTAAAAGAAATTGCCCAGATTGTAAGGGCGTATGTAAAAGATAAATACCCGACATATAAGTTCGGCGTGCGCACTTCCTACGCTTCTATGTGCCAGGAACTGCATGTTGAGTTGAAGGAAAGCCCTGTTGCAGTCTATAAGACGTATGAGGAACTGACGGCAGAAGATAAAAACAGGCTCATCAACAAATACATGCATAACAATTTCTGGACCCTTAACTGTTGGAGTGAAGAAGAAGAAAAAAACGAAATCATGCGGATCTGGACAGAACACGGAAACTTTTATAAGTGTCTGAACGAGCTGACACAGGCAGTTATTGACGATGTAGACAACTTTGTAAACTCTTATAATTATAGCGACTGTGACGGCATGCAGGATTATTTTCACGTTGATTTTTACTATTTTGGCTGTGCACAAAACAACGGGAACAACATTAAAGTTGTTCCCAAAACGGCAAGGATCGCTAAGCAGGAAACCGCGCCGGCAGAACCGACACAGGAACCCGCACAGGCACAGGAAGCCACACCGGAAATTGAAAAGACCGGATACAACTACAAAATCACACGAGGCGAAGACACCCGCGACGGTTCCGAACTGTGGATTGTGCGAATTGCGGAATCACTGGACAGGGCGGCTTACATTGCGGAAAATAACCGCATGAAAGAGTTTGGCGGCTACTATAGCAAATTCAAGCATGGCTTCATATTCCGATATGACCCCTCGGAAAAATTACTGGCCTAAGCATTGCGGCGGCGGGGTGACGATACCCCGCCATCATTCCGGACGAAAAAATAAACCAAGAATATAGGAGGTATTTACATGGCAACAACAATCCAGATGCAGCAATGGGATGAATGGGAAGAAAAAGATAAGGTAAACGAAAGAGATATTCAAGCATGGCTCTGCGGCCTGGTGCTGGAAAAAGCAGACATTTACACATTAACAGATTATAAAAACCTCTGCAAACACTTCACAGCAGACACGGCAACGCGGATAATTGACGGCGCATCTTTTTTTCACAGGGTGCCTTTTACGCAGGAGCTTGCAGACTATCTGGGCGAGGATACTAGAAGCTGCCCCTACTAACCAACAAACAGGAGTAACATACCATGCGCGACGTTGCAGGAATCAAACCCACTGCAAGGGCTGACGAAAAATATATTTACATATCGATGGGCTGGGGAAATTTAATCCCCGCCCAGAAGCAGGCTTTAAGCCGCAATGGTTTCAAAAAATACAAAAATGAATACAGGGCAGAAATCACGCGAAAAAATACTTTTTTTGTCCAACTGCTTACCGGCCGCAGGATCGTTTTCTGAATTCCATTGTAGCACGAAAGGCGCAGACCTGCTGCCGCTATGCCGTTATCTGCACTTGTGGCACCCTTCCGGGCATGGGCGCCCTCCGAAAAATTTTTTCGACTGCTGCCATGCCCGAAAATTTTTCCAGTTCCGGCGGCTCCCCGAAATTTTTTTTGACTGCCGCCATTTTCGGAAATTTTTTCAACCGTCAACTCCCCTTATGC
>CAMWLB010000005.1 GCA_947174985.1 uncultured Lachnospiraceae bacterium
GGTCCTTACGCACCGTCCCTTGGTGCGTTAGTACCGCTGCGACTTTGCAGAGCGAGAGCGTGCCCCGAAGACTACTATATGCCATTCCCCCTCCTACGTCCTCCATTCAAACCCCTCCCCCCTCTAATGTATCATTTTCTTGGAAGTGAGGAAGATTTTCCTTTAGAGCAGCTGCCGGATCTGTTAAAAGAACTTACTCCACTGCCTTACGGATATGGACGGCTTTTCGGATTGGTTTGACGTTATTTATATAATAAATATTTTATTTTACAATTATTGACATTAAGAAAATATATGTTATACTTTGTACAATTGAATAAATAGCATACAGGTGTCAAAACAATGCGTGAAATAAGCATTGGTTTTGGTGAAAAGGGAAACAGGTGAAAATCCTGTACGAACTCGTCACCGTAATTAGGGAGTAGAAGCCGATATGTCACTGGGAAACTGGGAAGACGGCTGATGTGATGATCTATAAGCCGGGAGACCTGCCTGAATGCTGTACAGAAACATTTGTTTCAGACCACGAGTAACTGGTTGTACGTTTCGAACTTGCAGAAAGCACGATGGACTATTGTTTGCATCAGTGTATTTGGCAGGCTTATTTTGTGTATGAATCCTTTACCGTAGTTATCTTGTGGTAGAGGATTTTTTTATGCACACGCCCGCATCATAATACAGTCATTTGCAGTGACAGGCGGGCGGCGCGGCGAGTAGGGAAAATTTTCCCTACTCGATGATAGTGATAAAATATTGCGCGATATTTTAATAAAAATAATATCCTTGTGGAATGACAGGGAAGGAAGAGAGGAGAAAAATGAAAAAGAAGTTAGTAATTGTTTTATTGACAAGTGCCATTACCTGCTCGCTTGCATTAACAGGTTGTTCAAAGGAGGCTTCCACATCGGCAGAAAATGCCGTACAGACAGAGGAGGGAAGTGCGGAGAACGCAGAATCGGCAGGAGAGAATGACAGCCAGGATCAGACAGACGAATCAGAAGCAGGAGATGATGCAGCTTCTGATCAGGCAGCAGCGGATGAAGTTGCTGCATTGATTGATGCAATCTATGTGCAGGAGCGAACAGAAAATACTGATGCACAGTGTGCGCAGGCAAAAGCGGCATGGGATGCGCTGACGGATGCTCAGAAAGAATTGGTGGAAGGAGAAGAAGCCGATCCTGATTACTTTGGCAGGGATACAGGCGACGCTTCTAAAGATGATCCGAGAAATCAGGATGATATCGGAGAAAATGAAATTCTGGTAGTCAGCTTCGGAACTTCCTTTAACGGCAGCCGTGCCAGTGATATCAAAGGAATTGAGGATGCAATACAGGCAGCAAATCCTGACTGGTCTGTAAGAAGGGCTTTTACGGCACAGATTATTATTAACCATGTGCAGGCGCGAGATGGAGAGTTCATTGACAATATGAATCAGGCATTGGAACGTGCAGTAGCAAATGGAGTAAAGAATTTAGTAATACAGCCTACTCATCTGATGCATGGAGCAGAGTATGATGAGCTTATGGGGGTAGTTGAAATATATAGAGATAAGTTTGAAACAGTAAAGGTTGCAGAGCCTCTTCTTGGTGAGGTTGGTACAGATGCCACAGTAATTAATGCGGATAAAGAAGTAGTTGCAAAGGCGCTTACGGAAGCAGCAGTAAAGGATGCGGGATATGAAGACTTAAGTGTGGCGCAGGAGAATGGTGTTGCATTCGTGTTTATGGGGCATGGAACTTATCATACGGCGAAGGTGTCATATAGCCAGATGCAATCGCAAATGGAAGCGCTCGGATATCATAATGTGTTTATCGGCACTGTAGAAGGAGATCCGGAGGAAACATCCTGTGAGGCGGTGCTGGATGCTGTGACACAGGCAGGTTATACAAAAGTAATTCTCCGCCCGCTGATGGTTGTAGCAGGTGATCATGCCCATAATGATATGGCAGGAGAAGATGAGGATTCATGGCTCAGTATGTTCAATGCTTCCGGAAATTTTGAAAGTGTGGATGCACAGATTACAGGTCTTGGTTCCATTGATGCTATTCAGAAACTTTATGTAGAACATACAGCAGCAGTAATGGAAGATTAACAGGTAGGAGTAAGAAGCATGAAAAAAAATATATTAATTGTTATTGCACTTCTCTCAGTTATGCTGTTTGGAGGTTGTGGAAATAACAATAATGTGCAGGAATCAGATTCTGCGGTAAATGTTACTGTAAAAGAAAATGCAGAGGGATCATCAGAAACTGTACCGGAAACATTACCTGAAGAGCCGGCGGAAGATAGATCTGAACGTGATGAAACAGCTAAGCAGAAGCAGGAAACGGTGGAATTGCCGGATGGAATTTATACGGCAGAGTTTACAACGGACAGCAGTATGTTTCACATCAATGAAGCATATGAAAACAAAGGAACCCTAACAGTAGAGAACGGGGAAATGACAATCCATATTACCCTTGGTTCAAAGAAGATTTTAAATCTTTATCCCGGATTGGCAGAAGATGCGGCGAAAGAAGGAGCGGAGTTGCTTTTGCCGACAGAAGATACAGTCACATATAGTGACGGCATGACAGAGGAAGTCTATGGTTTTGATGTGCCTGTTCCCGTGTTGGAAACAGAATTTGATTTGGCATTGATTGGGACAAAGGGAAAATGGTATGACCATAAGGTCAGTGTTTCAAATCCGGTTCCCCTTGAGAATAATGAACAGGTAAATGATGCGGTCTCTTTGGAAGATGGTACATACAGCATGGAAATTACTTTTGAAGGAGGAAGCGGAAAGGCAGAAATTCTGTCTCCCGTATCGGTAACCGTGGCAGACGGAAAAGTGACGGCAACCGTACAATGGAACAGTCCTAATTATGATTACATGATAGTAGATGGAAAAAAATATCTGCCAGTAAATATAGAAGGCGACTCTGTATTTGAGATTCCTGTTCTTAAATTTGATGAACCAATAGATGTTATTGGTGATACTGTGGCAATGAGTAAACCTCATGAAATAGAATATACACTCACTTTCCATTTAGATACAGCGGTTAAAGAGTGAGAAGGAATGTGGGGGATAAGATGAGAGGAAGAAAAAAGGCGTTTGTTTTGCTTCTTATAGGGCTGCTATGGCTGCATGGCTGTGGTGGTCCTTCTCTCGATTCCGAAGTAATGACAGATATGGGAGAAGAATCAGAGTCAGATTTGGATATAGGAGAAGAACTGGTTTATGAGAGAAGCATAGAGTTACAGTATGCGGAAAATTTTAAAGTTGATTATTACGAGGGTGGTTATACCCTGCTGACGATAACAATGGATGGTACACAGTTTTTGATTGTACCGGAAAATGGAGAAGTGCCGCAAACTTTAGATAAAGAAATTGTGGTGCTTAGGCATCCGATTAAAGACATCTATCTGGTGGCATCTTCTGTAATGGATATTTTTAGTGAGCTGGATGGACTGGATTCCATTGCTTTTTCAGGACAAAAGGAAGACGGCTGGTTTATTGAAGCAGCCAGAGAAGCAATGCATAAGGGAAATATTTTATATGCGGGCAAATACAGCAAGCCGGACTACGAACTGCTTGTTTCAAATCACTGTGCGCTTGCCATAGAAAACATGATGATTTCCCATTCTCCTGAAGTGGTAGAAAATCTGGAGAACTTTGGAATCCCTGTTATGATAGACTATTCCAGCTATGAGTCGCATCCTCTTGGCAGGGTAGAATGGGTGAAATTTTATGGGGCGCTGCTTGGAAAGGAAGAGGAAGCAGAAAGAATATTTGCAGATCAGGCAACAATTCTTGAGAGAGTAAGCGCATCTGAAAAAACAGATAAAACAGTAGCGTTCTTTTTTATTACTTCTAATGGTCTGGTACAAGTGCGCCAGTCTTCCGATTATGTTCCGAAGATGATAGAACTTGCAGGGGGCAGCTATGCCTTTCAAAATTTAGGCGACCCTGAAACAAAGCGCTCTACCATGAATATGCAGGTAGAAGAATTTTATGCTGGTGCGAAAGATGCGGACTATTTGATTTATAACAGTTCTATTGACGGCGGCGTTTCCAGTGTAGAGGAGCTGCTTGATAAATGTGAACTGCTTGCGGATTTTAAGGCTGTGGAGAACGGAAATGTGTGGTGTACTACAAATGATATGTACCAGCAGCCTCTTGCAATCGGATATTTCATTCAGGATATCCATGCAATGATGCAGGGAGAAAATGATGATATGCACTATCTCTATCATTTGGATTGAAAAGTTGGCAGAAAGGGTATAATTCTATGAACCTGAACAGAAAAAGCAGAAGCATTACGGCTTTCTTTTTACTCGGAGCCTGCGTTTTCATTTTTTTTATACTAAATATTTGTATTGGAAGTGTAGGGATTGCATTGCCGGATATGGCAAGAGCCTTTGGCGGACGGGAAAGTAATGAAACGATAACGAGGATTTTGTGGGATATCAGGCTTCCGAGGGCGACAGCTGTGTTGATTCTTGGCGGGGCGCTTTCACTTGCGGGATATCTTTTGCAAACATTTTTCAATAACCCTATTGCGGGACCGTTTGTTCTGGGAATTTCCTCCGGAGCTAAAATGGTGGTGGCGCTTGTGATGGTTTTTCTTATGGGAAAGGGAATTAGGGTAACATCGGCAGCTATGATTTTTGCCGCGTTTATGGGCGCAATGTTATCTATGGGATTTGTATTGCTTATGTCTCACAGAATCCATAATATGTCAATGCTGGTAGTCAGCGGTGTTATGATTGGTTACATTTGTTCGGCAGTTACGGAATTGGTAGTTACCTTTGCCAATGATGCGGATATTGTAAATCTCCACAACTGGTCACGGGGAAGCTTTTCGGGAATGACATGGGAAAACGTAAAGGTTATGACGGTGGTAGTTGCCATAGTGTACCTTGCAGTCTTTCTTATGTCGAAGCCGCTTGGCGCTTATCAGTTGGGAGATGCCTATGCACAGAACGTGGGTGTTAATTTACAGCTCTTGCGCGTGTGTATTGTGATTTTTTCAAGTATTTTATCTGCGTGTATTGTAGCATTTGCGGGGCCGATTTCTTTTGTCGGAATCGCAGTGCCGCATTTGGTTAAGAAATTGCTGAATACAACAGAACCGATTCGGATGATTCCTGCCTGCTTTGTTGGGGGAAGCGCTTTCTGTTTGTTTTGCGACCTGCTTGCAAAAACAATACTTGCACCAACAGAGCTGAGTATCAGTACCGTAACGGCTATTTTTGGTGCGCCGGTGGTACTTTGGATTATAAAAGGAAGAAAAGCATGAAGAACTACTATTTTTCCACGAAAAAAATGTGTGTGGGATATGATAATAAACCCATTATAAAAGACATGGAAATTTCATTGCCAAGAGGAGAAATTTTATGCCTGATCGGTCCCAACGGTGCAGGGAAATCCACCGTTTTAAAAAGTATTGCGAGACAGCTTAAACTGCTTGGAGGAACGGCATATATCGGACAAGATGATTTGTCTCAAATGAAAGCGGATGAACTGGCAAAAAGAATGTCTGTAGTCTTTACGGAGAGAGTAAAAGTGGAATTGAAAAGCTGCAGGGATATGGTTGCAACCGGACGTTATCCATATACCGGATGGTTTGGCATATTATCAGAGGATGATGAGCGGATTGTAGATGAAGTGATGGAGCTTACCCACATAACAGATATCAGTGAAAAAGACTTTGACAAGATAAGTGATGGGCAAAAACAGCGGGTAATGCTGGCGAGGGCAATCTGTCAGGAGCCGGAAATCGTGATACTGGACGAACCGACCTCTTATCTGGATATCAAATATAAGCTTGAATTTTTATTATTATTGCAGGAAATGAGGAAAAAAAGAGGACTGACGGTTATCATGTCTTTACATGAATTGGAACTCGCAAAAATTGTTTCAGATAAAATACTCTGTCTTAAGGGAGAGTATGTGGAACGATATGGTACACCGGAAGAAATTTTTGAATCGGATTTTATAGAGCAGTTATTTGATATAAATGAAAAAAACTTTTTTGGAAATGAAAAGCTCTTTGCATATGTGAAACAGATTGGAAGATATGAGAGGTAATTATGGCAAAGGTTATTATGATTCAGGGAACCATGTCCGGTGCAGGAAAGAGTCTTTTGGCAGCAGGGCTATGCAGGATCATGAAACGGGATGGATACAGGGTAGCTCCCTTCAAATCGCAGAATATGGCACTTAATTCTTTTGTTACAGAAGAAGGACTTGAAATGGGAAGGGCTCAGGTCATGCAGGCAGAGGCGGCGGGGCTTGCCCCATTAGTCTGCATGAATCCAATTTTATTAAAACCGACAGACCATACAGGTTCACAGGTAATTGTAAATGGACAGGTGCTGGGAAATATGAGCGCAAGGGAGTATTTTTCCTATAAACGAGAACTGATTCCGGATATTAAGAGAGCCTTTCGAAAATTGGAAGAACTGGCGGATATCATTGTGATAGAGGGCGCAGGAAGTCCGGCGGAGATCAATCTGCGTGAAAATGATATCGTCAACATGGGACTGGCGGAGATTGTAGATGCTCCGGTATTGCTGGTAGGCGATATTGACAGGGGCGGCGTATTTGCACAACTTCTGGGAACGCTGATGCTGCTTACAGAAACGGAAAGGAAACGGGTAAAAGGACTGATCATTAATAAATTTAGGGGAGACCGTTCCCTGCTTGATTCCGGCATTGAAATATTGGAAGAAAGGGGAGGTATTCCGGTAGCAGGGATAGTACCCTATATGGATATACAATTAGAGGATGAGGACAGTCTGACAGAGCGATTTGGAAAAAAAGAAAAGGGAAAGATAGATATAGCGGTTATCAGGTATCCCAGAATTTCTAATTTTACGGATTTTAATGTGTTTGAACAGATATCGGAGGTGTCTGTACGTTATGTCGCTTCAGCAGAGGAATTGGGTTCTCCGGATATGATTTTTTTGCCGGGCAGTAAAAATACAATGAGTGACCTTGACTGGATGCGTAGGAATGGGTTGGAGGCAGCAGTTAAAAAAATGGCGGAAAAGATACCCGTTTGCGGGATATGTGGCGGATATCAGATGTTGGGAGAAGAGATTTCCGACCCGGCAGGAATGGAAAATGGCGGAACCATGAAAGGGATGGGATTTTTACCTGTCATAACAAGGCTGAAACATGAAAAAGTGCGTCGTCAGGTACATGGTACAGTGAACAAAATGGAAGGTTTTTTTTCTGCACTTTCAGGACTTGCGTTTGAAGGATATGAGATACATATGGGGAATAGTGTAGACCAAACGCAGGCTTTTTTATCAGAAGCGGCGTTTATGACCGGAAAGAATAAAAATGTATGCGGAACATATATACATGGGATATTTGATAAGGCTGCGATTGCAACCACTCTTGTGACTGCATTGGCCAAAAAGAAGGGATTATCCATTGAAGATAAATCCTGCATGGATTATAAAGACTTTAAAGAGAAACAGTATGATGCGCTGGCAGATATCTTATGGGAGTATCTGAATATGGAGGAAATATATGGAATACTCAGGGAGGCAAATATTAGATAACCATACAGAAGAAACTTTGAACAAACTGAAATTAAAAGAACCGGACGACAAAATATACAAAAAGGTATTGGAAAATTGGGATTCCATAGCCAAGCCACTTGACGGGATGGGTAGATTTGAAAAGATTACGGCACAGATGGGTGCAATTTTAGGTACGGATGAAATTGATATTTCAAAAAAGGCTGTTATCATCATGTGTGCGGATAATGGAATTGTAGAGGAGGGCATCAGCCAGTCCAGTCAGGAAGTCACAGCGGCAGTAGCAGCGCAGATGGGAAAGGGTGCATCATCCGTAGGAAAAATGGCGGCGAAGGCAGGGGCAGACACGATTCCTGTAGATATCGGAATCAATGGAAAAGAGCAGATTGCAGGAGTGCTTAACAGAAAAATCCGCTGCGGCACCAGAAATTTTAGTAAGGAACCGGCTATGACGAGAGAAGAAGCTGTCAGGGCAATTTTTACCGGTATGGAAATTGTGGAAGAGTGCAAAAGGAAAGGCTATCAAATTCTTGCAACCGGTGAAATGGGAATCGGAAATACCACAACGAGCAGCGCAGTTGCTGCAGCATTGTTAAGATGCAAAACAGATGAAGTGACCGGAAGGGGCGCCGGGCTTTGTGATGAAAAATTGCAGCGTAAAAAGCACATTATTACGGAGGCAGTCAAAAAGTATAAACTTTATGAAGCGGAACCTCTTACCGTATTGGAAACAGTTGGGGGATTGGATATTGCCGGACTTGTGGGGGTTTGCATTGGCGGTGGCATTTTTCATATACCGATAGTGCTTGACGGTGTGATCAGTATGACAGCTGCACTGCTTTCAGAAAGAATTGTGCAGGGAACTATACGATATCTGATTCCGTCACATAAAGGCAAAGAACCGGCAGTGGAGAAACTTATGAAGGAATTAAGGTTAGAGCCTGTAATAGACGGCGGAATGGCGTTGGGCGAAGGAACGGGAGCCGTGATGATGCTGTCACTATTGGAAATGGCATTGTGTGTTTATCGTAAAAGAACTTTATTTTCGGATATTAAAGTGGAGCAATATGAAAGGTATTCATAAAAATGATGATTCTGGTTGTTGGAGGAAGTGGAAGCGGAAAATCTTCTTATGCGGAAGAGATGGCTGTTTCTCTTGCCAGGGAAAATGTGAACGAAATCACTATGAAAAAGTATTATCTTGCAACAATGCAGATTTTTGACAAGGAAGGGCGAGACAGGGTCGAAAGACACAGGAATCTGAGAAAAGGCAAAGGATTCCTCACGATTGAACAGCCCACAGGGATTTTTGGTGCACTGGAAAAAATGGAAACAGGAGACAGGACTGTTTTGTTGGAATGTATCTCTAACCTGACGGCAAATGAGATGTTTTCAGAGGAGAAAGCTAAGACAAAAATGCAGGTTATGGAAGATATCATTTGCGGTATAAAGCTGTTAAAGGAACAAACAACGCATTTCGTTGTGGTAAGCAACAATGTATTTGAAGACGGAATTATTTATGACGAAACAACAACGGAGTATATTCATGCAATGGGAATGATCAACCATAAACTTGCAGCATTGGCTGATTGGGTAGTGGAAGTGGTAGCAGGGATTCCGGTAATTATAAAATAATAGTGCAATAGAAAAATAGACGACACGAAAGGGAACGGAAAATGCAGATAATAAAATCTTTTTTTATAGCGGTATCCATTTATTCTAAAATTCCGGTTCCAGGGTCCACGTGGAAAGAAGATGACATGAAATATGTTTTTTGCTTTTTTCCGTGGATAGGGGCATTGATTGGCGGCTGCATTTATTTCTGGAACTATTTGTGCGGCATATATCATATAGGGGTTTTGTGTAGGACTGCGGTAGCAATGGCTATTCCGATTTTTATTACGGGTGGATTTCATGTAGATGGTTTTATGGATACGATGGATGCGATACATTCTTATAGTCAAAAGAAGAGAAAGTTGGAAATATTAAAGGATTCCCATATTGGCGCTTTTGCAGTTATCATGCTTGCTGCTTATGGATTGGTTCTTTTTGGCGCATTTTCAGAAATAGAAAGGGATGTGTTGTTAAAAATTGTATGCTGTGGTTTTTTCCTGTCGCGCTGTTTGTGCGGTATCAGCGCAGTTTCCTTTTCGCCCGCAAAAAAAGATGGTATGCTTTATACTTTCGCAAATAGTTCCCATAAAAAAATCGTGAAAGGCTCGTTATATTTACAAAGTGCGGTATGCATTGGGCTGATGTGTTTTTGGTCATTTCCTGCAGGCCTGACTGTGGCAGTGGCGGCTGTATTAGCGTTTGTTTATTATTTTTATCGCAGCAGGAAGGAGTTTGGGGGAATTACCGGAGATACGGCGGGATATTTTGTGCTTCTCTGTGAAGTATGTATTGTAGTTGCTGCGGCTTTTATCAATATTTTTATATGGAAAGTGTGAAGAAGATGAAATTAGTAATAGGCGGAACTGCGCAGGGAAAATTGGAATATGTATTGCTAAAGTATGAGTTGCAAAAAAATAAGGTGTGGAATGGCTGTCTTCCAAATAATACAGATGATATAGAACGTAAAGAAAAGCCTGTGATTATTAATCACTTTCATTTATGGGTTAAGAGTCGGATGATAAGTGGCGGATGTCCGGAAGATGAAATTATGTCATTTCTGGATTGCAATGAGGACTGTATTATTATATGCGATGAGATTGGAAACGGGATTATTCCGATAGAACCGTTTGAAAGAGAATACAGGGAACGTGTGGGAAGGATTCTTGTGCAGCTTGCAAAGAGGGCAGAGGAGGTAGAGCGTATCATATGCGGAATGGGACAGAAAATCAAATAACACTGGTATTTATCCGACATGGTGAAACGCAGGCCAATAAAGAACGAAGATATCTGGGGAAAACAGACGAATCCCTTTCCAAAAAAGGAATAGAGATATTGAAATCTTATAAAATGCAAAAACTTTATCCTGATGTGAAATGTCTGTTTACCAGTCCCATGAAAAGATGTACGGAGACTGCTAAAATCATTTATCCCACGTTACGCCCGATTGTTATTCCAGAATGGGAAGAGATCAATTTTGGACGGTTTGAATATAGAAATTATGAGGAATTAAAAGATGATGTACAGTATCAGTCATGGCTTTGCAGCGGAGGCACGCTGGATTTTCCAGAGGGAGAAAGCAGAAAGGATTTTATCCTGCGATGCAAAAGCGGTTTTATAAGCATGTGCAATGAATTGAATCAGTCTGTAGGACGAAAGGCAAAGAATCCTGCTTCTGTAGGAATGATTGTTCATGGCGGAACGATTATGTCATTGTTGAGTTTATATGGTGGAAATGATTATTTTGACTATCAGGTGTCAAACGGCAGAGGCTATGTATGCAGACTGACTGGTTTGAATGACAAGAAAACACAGGAAGAACAAATGCAGATAAAGGTGGTAGCGGAAATATGAGACACTATATGAACTATCACATGATTGCCTTTTTCATGGGATTTCTGCTAGATTTGGTTTTAGGTGATCCGTATTGTTTTCCTCACCCAATCCGTCTGATTGGAAAGCTGATAACAGGAAGCGAAAAAATACTTCGTGGAATGGGGATAAGAGGAAAAGATAAAAAGGCAGATCATAATGGAAAAGAGCTTCGGCAGGGAATCGGACTGGTGCTCATTGTGATGATCAGCGTGACGGCAGTTACATCATTTCTGGTGTTTATGGCATATTGGCTGCATCCAGTCCTGGGAGTGGCGGTGGAGTGCGTTATGACTTATCAGATACTTGCAGTAAAATGTCTGAAGGTGGAAAGTATGAAAGTCTACCAATGCCTGAAAAATGGTAATCTGGAGCAGGCGAGGAAAGCCGTTTCCATGATTGTGGGAAGGGATACGGAATGGCTGGATGAAGAAGGCATTGCAAAAGCAGCAGTAGAAACGGTGGCGGAGAACACTTCTGACGGAGTGATTGCACCGATGTTGTATCTGGCAATTGGAGGTCCGATACTTGGATTTTTATATAAAGCAATAAATACAATGGATTCCATGATTGGATATAAAAATGACAAGTACCTGTATTTCGGAAAAGCAGCGGCAAAGCTGGACGATTTTGTGAATTTCCTTCCGGCAAGAATCAGCGCCGGTCTTATGATTACCGCATCTTTTCTTGCGGACGAAAATTATTCTGGAAAAGGTGCATGGGAAATCTATAAAAGAGACCGCAGAAAACATGCAAGCCCTAATTCCGGTCAGACAGAGGCAGTATGCGCCGGCGCGCTTTCCATAAGACTTGCAGGTGATGCCAGTTATTTTGGAAAGACAGTAAAGAAACCGTATATCGGTAAGGCGGTTCGAAGAGTAGAATGCGAGGATATAAAACGGGTAAATCATTTGATGTACATTACTGCATGGCTGTGTCAGGTGTTATGTCTGTTGGCAATGTTGATGATATACATCTGAGGGATATTATAAAATGACAAACGGAGGAACATGGATGAGCATTCATGGAGGCGATGTTTATAGAAATCACGTGGATATTGATTTTTCAATTAATGTAAATCCCCTTGGCACACCGGAATGTGTAAAAGAGGCGCTTCATAGGGCAGTTGAAATATGTGGAAAATATCCTGATATGGAAGCGGAAAGACTGGGAGAGGCAGTCAGTACGTTTCTTGGAGTGCCAAAGGAATATTTGCTGTTCGGAAATGGGGCATCAGAACTTTTTATGGCGATTGTTCATGGCATAAAACCAAAAAAAGTCGTGATACCAGTGCCTTCCTTTTATGGATATGAATATGCTGCAAAAGCAGTGGACAGTGAGATGATTTATTACGAGATGAATCAGGAAAATAACTTTTGTGTGACAGAGGATATGAACCGCATCCTGACAGAAGATGTGGACCTTCTTTTTCTTGCCAATCCCAATAATCCGATTGGAAACCTTTTGGATAAAGAGATGATAAAAAAGCTGTTGCTGCATTGCAGGGATAAAGGGATTTATGTGGTGGTAGATGAATGTTTTATTGAATTTTGCGGCAATCAGTTTTCTTTACTGTCTGAGACCCGGAAATCTGAACATCTGATACTTGTGAGGGCGTTTACAAAAATTTTTTCGATTCCGGGAGTGCGCTTAGGATATCTGGTGTGTAAAAGTAAGGCGGTACATACAAAAATAGCCGGACAACTCCCTGAATGGAATATTTCCTGTTTTGCCCAGGAAGCGGGATGTATATGTGCTAAGCAGGCAGAGTTTACCCTGAAAACGAAAAACTATATTGAAAACGAACGACAGTTTATGGAAAAAAGACTGATACAATTAGAATTAAGGACATTCCCGTCTGTGTCAAATTTTATCACGGTCTACAGTGATAAACCTCTATATGACAAGCTGCTGAAAAGAGGGATTTTAATCAGGGACTGCAGTAATTTCAGAGGATTGGGAAAAGGGTTTTACCGTATTGCGGTAAAGAGCAGGGAAGAAAACGAGATTTTACTCAAGGCAATAGAATCCTTGTGAAGCATAGGTTTTTATTGTGGAAAACTATGTAGATTGAGAAAGGAGCAGGGATATAAAAATGGGACATTCTAAAATAGAAAATCTGCCGCCGGAAGAAATTGAAAAGCGAAGCTTTGAGATCATTACGGAAGAACTTATAAAAAGAGGTATCCGTCTTCCGAAAGAGGAAGAATTGATTACAAAACGGGTAATACATACCAGTGCAGACTTTGATTATGCCGAAACACTTTGCTATTCCAAAGGAGCAGTGGAAATCTTGAAAGAGCTGATAAAAAATGGAGCTGACATAGTAACAGATACCAATATGGTATTGGCAGGAATCAATAAAAAGGCGCTTGCAAAATTTGGCGGGGAAGCCCATTGCTTTATGGCAGATGAAGAGATTGCACTTCTGGCAAAGCAGAGAAATGTGACGCGGGCGGCCGTCAGTATGGAAAAGGCGGCGGCAATTAAAAAACCGATTATTTTTGCAATCGGCAATGCGCCGACCGCTTTGATAAAGCTGTATGAGATGGCAGAAATGAGGGAAAAAAAGGAATGGAAACCGGCCTTTGTCATTGGTGTTCCGGTGGGATTTGTCAATGTGGAAGCGGCAAAGGAACTTATATTGGGAACGGATATTCCATATATCATAAACAAAGGGCGAAAAGGCGGAAGCAATATCGCTGCGGCAATTTGTAATGCCATATTATACCAGATGTGAGAAAGGAAAACGAAGATGCGATATGGTTTTACAACCGGAAGCTGTGCGGCTGCGGCTGCAAAAGCCGCTGCTTATATGCTGCTGACAGGATTTAAAAAGACAGAAATGACAATAGAAACGCCAAAAGGCATACTGTACAATGCAAAACTTCTGGATATCATATGTGGGGAAAATGAATCGAGTTGTGCGGTAGAAAAAGATGGCGGGGATGATCCGGATATTACAACAGGTACATGGATTTATGCAAAAGTTTCTTATACAAAAGAAAATATGAAAAAGGAATGCGAAGAAGGCAAGGAGCAAGAAATCATCATTGAAGGCGGAACGGGTGTGGGGAGAGTGACCAAGCCGGGACTTGATCAGCCTGTAGGAAATGCCGCAATTAATCACATTCCGAGGGAAATGATAAAAAAAGAGGTATTGGAAATTTGCAGGATGACAGACTATAAAGGCAATCTGAAAGTTGAGATTTCAGTGCCGGAAGGTGAAAAGCTGTGTGAACGTACTTTTAATCCAAGACTTGGCATCGTGGGCGGTATTTCCATATTAGGAACGAGTGGAATTGTGGAGCCTATGAGTAGTCAGGCACTGCTTGATACCATTCGGGTAGAATTGTGTCAAAGAAGGGCTTTAGGATATGATTATGTTGCAGTTTCACCGGGAAATTATGGTTTGGACTTTATGAGGAAAACATATGGATATGATTTGGACAAAAGCGTGAAATGCAGCAATTTTATCGGGGCAACCATTGATATGGCAGTAGAATTGGGATTTCAGAAAATGCTCCTGACCGGTCATATAGGCAAGCTGATCAAGGTTGCCGGTGGAATTATGAATACGCATTCCAAAGAAGCAGACTGTAGGATGGAGCTTCTGGCTGCATTTTCTATAAGGGAGCAGGTAGAACCTTTACAAATCCGAAAAATACTGGACTGTGTGACTACAGAGGAAGCAATTCCTTTTTTAGAGAAAAGCGGAAAATTGCAGCAGGTCATGGAAGGGATTGCAGAGCGTATCTGCTATTATATGGAAAATCGCGCCGGAGGAAAAATGAAAACAGATTGTATTCTATTTTCCAATGAATACGGTGAACTGGCAAAAAGTAAGGGGGCAGAGGAATGGTTTATTTTGTTGGGGCAGGAACAGGCGCAGTAGATTTGATAACAGTCAGGGGAATGCGCTTATTGGAACAGGCAGATGTGATTATTTATGCCGGTTCTTTAGTGAATCCGGAACTGCTTGCATATGCAAAAAAAAATTGCGAGATACATAACAGTGCGAAACTAACATTAGAAGAAGTGATACAGATTATCTCCGGTGCGGAAATCGAAGGAAAAACAACTGTCCGCCTGCATACAGGAGAGCCCAGTATCTATGGAGCGGTCAGGGAACAGATGGATGAGTTGGATGCGCTTGGCATTTCTTATGAGAGCTGTCCGGGGGTAAGCGCCTGTTTTGGTGCAGCGGCATCCCTGAATCTTGAATATACATTGCCGGGAATTTCACAATCTCTGATTATTACAAGAATGGAAGGGAGAACAGAAGTGCCGGAGAAGGAACGTATTGAGAGTCTTGCTGCTCATCAGGCATCTATGGCAATTTATTTAAGTGCCGGAATGATTCAGGAATTAAGCCGCCGGCTGATTTCGGGCGGATATGAGGGAAGCACGCCGGCGGCTCTTATCTATAAAGCAACATGGGCTGAGGAGGAGGCGTATGTCTGTACTATTGAAACATTATATGACACATCAGTAAAGCATGGTATTACGAAAACCGCTTTGATATTGGTGGGAGATGCGATTGCCCATCAGCACTACAGAAAATCAAGGTTATATGCGCCGGATTTTTCCACTGGGTATCGGGAGGCAAAACAAAAAGAATGGAATTAAGTATGATTAGCTTTACGGAAAATGGGAAACGACTTTCGGAAAATATCGCAAAATTGTTGGGTAAGGAATTAGAAGTTTTATTATATACAAAATGTGAGGCAGGTATAAAGGACGCTGCTCATTCAAACATCTTATTTGTAAAAACATCCGTTGGAGATTGGGCAAAGGAACGGATGCAGGAAAAAAACGCCCTGCTGTTTATTGGAGCCTGTGGAATTGCGGTCAGGGCAGTAGCCCCATTTCTTACGGATAAACTGCATGATGTTCCAGTGCTTGTAATGGATGAAAAAGGGAAATACATCATACCGATTTTATCAGGACATATGGGCGGTGCAAACAATCTTGCAAATCATATAGCGGCGAAAACAGGGGCTGAACCCGTGATTACTACGGCAACAGATATAAATAAAAAATTTGCGGTTGATTTATTTGCAAAAAGAAATAACCTTTCTATTGCAAATAAAGATGGAATTGTCAGGGTGTCCTCAAAGGTATTGGCCGGAAAAGAGATTACGATATCCATAGAGACGGGGCATGAAAGCACTTGCGAAGAAACAGGCGTGCAGTTTGTTCCATATCCGCCTGCCGGATTTGTTGATATTGTGGTTACTTCCAAAGATGATGTGTTTGACACCTCTATTCTGTTGAAACCGAGAGAGTATGTCATAGGAATCGGCTGTAAAAAAGGGAAAAATGTAAATGAAATTGATCATTTTATATCACAAATAATAAATGAAATGGGAATTTCTATCATGCAGATTTTTGCGCTTTCGTCTATTTCGCAAAAGCGAGATGAGCAGGGGATCATTGAATGGTGTCGAAAAGAAGGGATTCCATTCCTTACCTATACAGCGGAAGAATTACAGGGAGTAAATGGAGATTTTACAGAGTCCTCGTTTGTCAAGGCTCAGGTTGGCATTGGCAATGTTTGTGAAAGGGCGGCAGTGAAAGCCTGTGGAGAAGATGGAAAACTGATTGTTCCCAAAATCGCGGAAAATGGTATGACAATTGCGATTGCAAGGAGAGAATGGAAGGTATGTTTTGATGGCAAATAAAATTTATATTGTAGGAATGGGACCGGGCAGGGAAGAAATGATGACAGAGGAAGCGTTGAATGTGTTAGAACAGTCAGATGTGATTGTTGGTTATACACTATATTTAAAGCTGCTTGGCAGACGTTTTCAGGGGAAAGAACTGTTATCCACACCCATGCGTCAGGAAGAGGAACGGTGCAGGCTGTGTTTTGAGGAAGCTGAAAAAGGAAAAAAAGTATCCCTTGTATGCAGCGGCGATGCAGGAATTTATGGGATGGCGTCTTTGATGTACGAGATAGGGAAAGCGTATCCGGAAACAGAGCTTCATGTTATTGCAGGGATTACTGCGGCGAGCAGCGGAGCGGCAGTTCTGGGAGCGCCACTGAACCATGATTTCTGTGTCATAAGCCTGAGTGACCTGCTGACACCATGGGAAAGGATTGAAAAAAGGTTACATGCAGCCGCAGAAGGAGACTTTGTCATTGTATTGTATAATCCGTCCAGCCATAAAAGAAAAGATTATCTGATGAGGGCATGTGATATTTTACTGTGCAGTATGGAAGGGGAACGAGTCTGTGGATATGTTGAAAATATAGGAAGAGACGGAACAAAAGTGGAAACCTGTACCTTAAAGGAGTTAAGGGACAGGGAGGTCAATATGTTTACCACGGTATTTATCGGGAGTTCAGGAACGGAAATCATAAACGGCAAATTAATTACGAAACGAGGATATCAAATTGAAAGAAATACTGATATTTGCAGGGACAACTGAAGGAAGAAAATTATCGGAATATCTTGCAGAGGCTGAAATAAATCATACAATCTGTGTGGCAACAGAGTATGGCGAAATTGTTTTAAGGCAGCATCCCCTTGTAAAAGTACATCAGGGAAGAATGAATCAGGAACAGATAGAAAGATTCCTGAGCAATGGAAAATTTGATGTTGTGGTAGATGCAACACATCCTTTTGCCAAGGAGATTACCTGTAATATACAGGCAGCATTGAAAGAAATGGAGCAGATTGGAATATCAATTTCTTATTTAAGGTTGAAAAGAAACGGCATTGCGGAAAGGGAAAACGGCATTACCTATTTAGATACAAACGAAGCATGTGTGAAAGCGTTGGAAGATACGGAAGGGAATATTCTCCTGACTACCGGTAGCAAGGAATTGTCCAGGTATTGTGTTTCTGAAGGGATTAAGCATAGATTGTATGTAAGGGTACTTCCAAGTGTGGAAAGTCTTTTTCTTTGCATAGAGCAGGGCATCCAGGGGAAGCAGATCATTGCGATGCAGGGACCATTTACTACAGAGATGAATGAGGCAATCATCCGCCAATATGAAATAGCTTATCTGGTAACAAAAGAAAGCGGCGTCCCCGGCGGTTATCAGGAAAAAATAAATGCTGCAAAAAGAACAGGGGTTCAAGTATTTGTAATAGGCTGTCCCGAAGAGAGCGAAGGGTATTCTTTTCCTGAAATATGCCAAAAACTCGAAGATATGAGAGAAGAAAAGTTTCAAACAAAGAATCAGATAAAAGGAAATATGGAAATTATTCTGGCAGGAATTGGTATGGGACATGCCAGTTGTTTGACGAAAGAGGTAGAGAAGGCAATTGGAGAAGCGGACATTTTATTGGGAGCAGAGAGGATGCTGGAAACTGCCTGCTCTAAAGCGGAAAAATACCCTTTTTATCAGGCAGAACAGATCATTCCATACCTGCAAAATATACAGAGCAGAAATTTATTTATGGAAAATAAAAAAGTTATAATTCTTTTTTCAGGAGATACCGGATTTTATAGCGGATGTCAGTCTCTATATGCAGCGCTGGAAAAAGAAATTACCGAAGGATGCATAAAGGCATCTTTGTGTATTCTTCCGGGCATTTCTTCCGTGGCTTATCTGGCTTCCTGCATTGGAGAAAGCTATCAGGATGCGGCAGTCTACAGCATACATGGGAAAAAATTATGCAACCTTGCACGCCGAATTAAAAGTAGTCCCAAAACATTTCTGATTACCTCCGGTGTGAAAGATATAAACCAGTTGGGAGAACTACTGACAGATGCAGGGATGTCAAAATGTGAAATAATAACAGGGTATCAGTTATCCTATGAGGAACAGCGGGTAGAGAGGCGTACGCCATTAGAATGTATGGAATTGAAGGAGGAAGGTTTATATACATGTTTTGTCAAAAATCCGTATGCTATGCAAAGAAGATTGACACATGGTATTGCAGATGGACAGTTTATCAGGGACAGGGTTCCTATGACAAAAGAAGAAATCCGAGAGGTTAGTATTTGTAAGTTACGATTAAAGGATGGGGCGGTTGTTTATGACATTGGCAGCGGTACAGGTTCTGTTGCGATAGAAATAGCGGGCATTTCTGACGATTTACAGGTGTATGCGGTGGAGCAGAATCAGGAGGCAGTTTCTTTGATTAAAAAGAATAAAAAGAAGTTTGAACTGCAAAATGTAACAGTGGTAGAATCGAGAGCACCGGAGGGATTAGCCGGACTTCCAATGGCGACACACGCATTTATAGGAGGAAATGGTGGCAGATTAAAGGAAATACTGGTGTCGCTTCGGCAGATTAATCCAAAGATGAGGGTTGTGGTAAATGCTGTCAGTATGGAAACAATCTGTGAAATGAGGGAGATTTTATCAATGGATGATATGATAAAAGAGGAAGAGGTTGTACAATTGCAGGTAAGCAGAGCAAAAAAAGCAGGAAGTCATCACTTGATGCAGTCCGAGAATCCGGTTTGGATCTGTGCATTTGATTTCCGCGAGCAATGAGTTTGTAAGAAAGGCATGATATTTGAATGAAAGTAAGAAGAGTTATGATTGCTGCCCTTAAAAGTGGAAGCGGAAAAACGGTAGTTACCTGCGCCTTGCTCCAGGCACTAAAGGCTCATGGCTGGAAGGTGGCTTCCTATAAATGCGGACCGGATTATATTGATCCGATGTTTCATGAAAAGATAATTGATATTCCGGCAAAAAATCTGGATACTTTCTTTACAGATGAAGAAAAGACAAGAGAACTTTTTCTAAATAGTGCAAAAAAAATGGATTTTGCAGTTTTTGAGGGTGTTATGGGACTATATGACGGGTTAGGAGGAGTCCGGGAAGAGGGTTCTTCCTATCATCTTGCAGAGGTAACAAAAACACCGATTGTGCTTGTTGTAGATGCGAAGGGAATGGGGCGCTCTGTTATACCATTGATAGCAGGATTTCTTGATTATGATAGGAAACATCTGATACAGGGTATCATACTGAACAGAATATCAAAAGGATATTATGAAACATTAAAACCATTGATAGAGGAAGAACTGAAAATCGGGTTAATTGGATTTTTGCCGGAAAGGGAGGAACTGCATTTTGAGAGCAGGCATTTGGGACTCCTTTTGCCGGATGAAGTGAATCATATAAAAGAGAAATTACAGGTAGCTTCGGAATTATTCTCAAAAACCGTTTCTATAGAGTGTATAAAAGAAATAGCGGAAAGCATGGAAGAACTGGAATTTGATGAAACAGTGGCGAAAGAAACGGTGACCGAAAGATACGGGGATATAGGTCATGTGAAAGCGGCCAGTGACTTAATGGAAGGAGTTGCTGTCAGGGATAGCCGTCCAACGATTGCAGTGGCTAAAGATGAAGCCTTTTGCTTTTATTATGCGGATAATATTCACTTGTTTGAGGAATATGGTGCAAAGATAACGTATTTTTCTCCATTACGGGATGAAAAACTACCAGAAGGATGTCATGCCCTGTTAATTGGGGGCGGATATCCGGAGCTGTATGCAAATCAGCTTAGCGCAAATACGAGAATGCGCGAGGAAGTCAAAAATGCAGTGGAAAATAAAATGCCGATCGTGGCAGAGTGCGGCGGTTTTATGTATTTACATTCTTTCTTGAAAGATAAAGAAGGACTTTGCCATGATATGGCAGGAGTTATTTCTGCAACCTGCTTTTATACTGGAAAACTGGTTCGGTTCGGTTACATAGAACTTCGAGAAAAGCAAAAAGATTTTTGGCTCAATGGTGGAGGTATAAAAGGACATGAATTTCATTATTATGACAGCACCTATAATGGAACGGATGTAATAGCAGTCAAGCCGGTGAAGGGAAAAGAATATTCCTGTATTATAGAAAATAAAACACAGTGGATGGGATTTCCACATTTATATTATCCGTCAAATCCTGTGTTTGCAAGAGCATTGATTGAGAAAGCTAGGAAATATAAGAAAGCAATGGTATAGTTTTCCCCATCAGCCTGAAAATTATGATGTGGTAAATCAAATTTTGAAAGAGTGAAGAAGTATCTACGGAAGTAAGCAACATGGAATAGCAATTTATAGTCTCATAATATTTTTTCACTCTATGTATTGGTATCATAAAGGAGATGTGTATCTATCTGAGCATCGGGCAGACCAAATGCAGGGAGCTTTTGGTTGATCCTGCAGTCGATTTGGTAGAATGTCTGTATCAGATAATTTTTTTCGAGATAACAGAAATACCGCTAATTCCCCTCATTTCCTTGCAACCAAACCACTAATATGCTATCCTAATCCTATGCGATAAAAAATATCTTTGTGAAATTCTCAAATTGAGAAATATTAGGAATTTCCTATAGAAAAGTAGAGGGTGTTTTATGGGACAGAACAAAGGGAGAGCCATTCCGGTCAAAGAAAAGCTGCAGGAAAGGTACCAAATTAAGGAAATACTGGGAGAAAACGGATTCAGTATTATCTACAAAGGCTACGATACCTTTCGGAATAAAAAAGTTATCATAAAGGAATTATTTCCCGGAAAAATCGTGAGGAGGGATCCGGCAGAGCGGTACAAGGTAGAATGCATCCGTCTTTCCCATGAGACAGTATTTGAATCTATGAAGGAACGGGTGATTCGGGAAGCAAAGACATTAATCAGGCTTTATCCTTTAGAAGGAATTGCGAATGTGGTTACATTTTTCGAGGAAAATCAGACGGTATATACCGTATTTGAATATTTAGAAGGGGTTACTTTGGATGTTTTTCTGGAAGGAAAGAAAAACAACAAGCTGCCGTTAAACTCTTTGCTGAATTTTTTTGAACCCCTTACAGACAGTCTGAAGAAAATCCATGAGGCAGGCTGTATTCACGGCAAGATAAGACCGGATCAGATTATGGTCACAAAGAAAAACGGCGCCAAGCTCATAGGCTTTTGTGATCCTATGAAGGCGGCCATAGATTCCCTGTTCGTGGAGGAAATCCTTCCTGTCAGAAACAGCCGTTATGCACCCGTGGAGCTTTTCATGGAGGAAGGAAAGCCGGGTGCGGCAACCGATATATATGGGCTGGCAGCAACGATCTATCATTGCATTACCGGAGTGATACCGCCCCATTTTTATGACAGGATTCAAAATACAGAGGAAATGAAAACACCGGAGGAATTAGAGATTCCCATAAAAAAGAAACAAAGCAGCGCACTTATGGCAGGACTTGCTTCCCATGATTTTGAGCGGACGCAAACGATTGAGGCTTTCTTAGATGGCTTTTTGGTGGAGGGAGCAGAAGAGGAAAAAGAGCCTCCCAAGCCGCTTGTTTTATTTAAGGATCCCTTTGTATTCATAAAGCGGAAAACGGGATTTAAAATTAGATGGCTTTTAGAGGCAGTGGTGCTTATAGCTCTGCTTTGTCTGACTCCCACAGGTATACGCAGCCTGAAAGAACATCGGGTGAACAGCTTTTACGAAGAACTGCAGGCTTCTTCTGATTTTGAAAAGTGTATGCTGTTAAGAGGAGTCGGTGAGAAAGAGAGGAATGCTTTTGGCAATGATTATAATGTTCTGAAGGAAAATGGAGACAATATTATAAAGTATTATGACAACAATAAAAGAGCTGTCGTTACAAAAGCGGAAATGGATATTACGCAGAAATATTACAGTTATATAAGCGTGGATTTCCGTCCGGAAAAAAGAGCTGTCTTAACCTATTATGAGCCGGAGACCGTTACCGTATGGGATATTGATCTTTTTAAAACAGAGGAGTATTTTAACGTGGAAAAGACGGTTCTGAAAAACGGGCAGGTGGTGGAAGCCGAAAGGTTACAGGTTCTGCCATAAGATAAATTTTTAGGAATTCAAAGAAAAACCTTCCAAAAAGTAAAAAAATAGTATATACTATACAAAGTTTTAACAGATTGAAAACCCGATACAGAAGGGGAATAAGGAAGGAAAACAAAGGAGTAATAGAAATGGCATTATTAAAACAATGGAGAGATGTTGCTTATTCAGAAACAGCGAACAAAGGAGACCTGCAAAGGCTTTGGGCCGCATATTTCCAAAAGGAAAAAGAAATTTATGAACAGCTGTTAACGAACCCGGATGAGGAAGTAAAGGGAACCGTAAAGGAGCTGGCTGAAAAATATAATGTTGAACTGATGACGATGGTTGGATTTCTGGATGGAATCGATGAATCTTTAGTGGAACCCAATCCCATCGAGGAAATGGAAGAAGATACACAGGTAAGCCTGAAGTTTGACAAAGAGCGCCTTTATAAAAATATGGTGGCAGCAGGTGCGGACTGGCTTTACGAATTGGAGCAGTGGGATTCCATTTTCGATAAGGACAGACAGAAGGAGCTTTACAAGGAGCAGAAAAAGTCTACCACGATTGTAAAGGAAGAAAGGGTATATCCAAATGATCCATGTCCATGCGGCAGTGGCAAGAAGTATAAAAAGTGCTGTGGCAGAAACAATTAGCCTTTTGGAGCAGCAAAATGGAAAGCCGGGTAGATGAAGCAGTTGCTTTGTTCAAGGAAGGATATAATTGTGCCCAGTCGGTATTTGGAGCTTATGCGGATTTATTCGGCATGGATAAAGAAACGGCTTTAAAGCTTTCAAGTCCCATGGGTGCCGGAATGGGGCGCATGCGTGAGGTGTGCGGGACTGTTTCTGCAATGGCGCTTTTATCGGGCTTAAAGGATGGCAATATAGACCCGAAAGACCGGGAGGCCAAAACGAAGACCTACGAGCTTGTAAGAAACATGAGCGATGAATTTGCAGAGGAAAACGGAAGTATCATATGCAGGGAGCTTCTTGGTATCCTGAGCCGTGAGAAAAGTGCGATGCCTGCAGAGCGCACAGAGGAATATTATAAAGTGCGGCCTTGCGTGAAGCTGGTGAGAAGTGCGGCGCAGATTGTAGAAAAAAAGCTGCTTTTGCAGGAAAGCTGATTGTCCGGCAAGAGCAGTGTTATAGAGGATAAAAAAGATGTGGGTGCAATCTCCTTTTGTGGAAGGGGGTTGCATTTTTGTTGTTGATGCCTGAACTTTATTACCTTCGTGATAATCCAAAAGGAAATCATAGTCATAGAGAATTTCATAAATGTTCCCATAAAAAACAAAAGCAAAAACGTATCTTATACAAGAAAATCTATTGGCAGGCTGGAAATGGAGGAAAAGGAAATGAAGATGAAAGCACTGGCAGCAGCATTTACTATTTTATTATTTGCGGGAACATTTACCGCATGTACCGGGGCAGGAAATGACGAAGAAATGGGAGCGGACCGGATGGGCATGACGGAACAGAATGAAGAAATGGAAGCGGATCGGATGGGCATGGCGGACCGGAATGAAGAAATAACATCGGAAGAAACACAAAAAGAGCACAAACCCAGTACAGAGAAGGAAACAATGAATGAAACGGAAATTCCGGAAGACAAAGAAGAGGCCATGGTTACCTATACCGGAAAAATCATTGAGAAGCGGGAGGAAAGCTATCTGATAGCAAGTGACGGGACAGAAGGGCTTTTAGATGTTCATGTTTCGGAAACGAATCTTATAGAAAATGGCAGCAGTATTACCGGTGATGCAATCGTGCCGGGAATGACCGTGGAAGTTACCTTTAACGGAATGGTGCTAGAATCCTATCCGGGACAGATTTATGCTTCCAAAATAGAAGTGATAAGCAGGGAAGATGATCTGGTAAGCCTGTATCTGGATATTCTAAAACAGATTTATGAAAATGACGAAGGCTTGAACAGTGATATTACCATGATAGCAGTGGATCTTTCAAAGGCTGGCAATGTTTCAAAAGGGGAAAAGGAAGCGATTCTCTATCAGGCATGGCAGTTATTTGGAATGGAAGTAATTCCGGGAACCTATGAGGAATTAAAGGAACAGGGATATATATCTTCGGAGGGATATGATTTTCCGGATGGCATCCTGTTAAAGATAGAAACATTACAAGTGGGGAATGACAGCTTTCAATTTGCGGCTTCAAAGTGGAGAAGCGGTACAGGGGCTATTTTCTATATGGACTGCAGGGCAGAGAAAAAAGAAGGGAAATATACATTTGAACTGGGGGGATTTGCAATTTCTTAATGGAATTAGAAAATTGTAGTAAATAGTTGACAAAATCGAATCCCCATGATAATCTAAAAGAGTACTTAGTAATATTTTACAAAAGATATATATTAGTAACTACATATAAGCATGGCTGCATATATTATATATGCAGCCATAAAAAATTTAATGTAAGGAGGTAACACCATGGTTACAAAAAAGGCAGTAAAAATCTTGATGGCATGTCTGGTATCAGTATTTATGATCGGTGTGGCTAATATAACCGTTCGCGCAGAAACATTCAGAGAAACGGAACCGAATGATACTATGGAAACAGCAGAACTGATAAAGGCAAATAATGAGACGGCCAAGGATACATTGGAAGGAACCAATTCGGGTGCATATGTAGTAGAAGGCTATACAAGCAAATCCGATCCTGACTGGTATAAAGTATATTTGAGGGAAGGAACCCAATATATGACATGCAATGGAGAGGCATTTGAATTTTATATATTGAATGAAAATGCAGATATTATTTACCAAGATACATATTTAAAACGGGGTGCTTTTGGACCTACAGGATATACATTTGATATTCCGGAAACAGGATATTATTATGTTAGAATCACGGGAATCGTATCATCCTCTAAGGATTATCTGTTTTTGATTGGTTCTCCCACCTATTTTACTTCTAAATGCAATATTCCATGCAGCGAAGGTACTGTAACTATGACAGCGGGCAATAGAACCCAGACGGCTCATTTTAATGGTGGAGGAATAACCAACTTACCGGAGGGGGCTATTGCCTACTCTGTTAAAATGTCTGGAATAGGAACAACGAATGTAGATACTATTTTTGAGTTTCCCCATTTTTTCAAACAGATTATTTCCCCAAAAATAAAAAATGCA